>JBIHZU010000264.1:0-2684 GCA_044240285.1 Candidatus Nanopelagicales bacterium
ACGGACAAAGTAGTGATCGGATACGCCGGATCGATCGTGGAGTATGAGGGCCTCGAAAATCTACTGCTTGCCACTGCGAAACTGCGGCATCTCAAGTCACGCATGCACGTGCTTATCATCGGACATGGCTACCAACTCGATGATCTTCGCCGAATGTCTGCTGGCTTAGGACTCGCTGACCTGGTCACCTTCACCGGTCGCGTGCCACACGAGGACATTGAGCGCTACTACTCCTGCATCGATATCGCGCCCTTCCCGCGCCTGAACCGCCCGCTCACCGACTTGGTGAGTCCGCTTAAACCACTCGAAGTTATGGCGCAGCGCAAGGCGGTCGTAGTCTCCTCCTGCAAGGGGTTGAAAGACATTGCGTCTGCGGGTGTTGCCCGGTCTTTCCCTGGCACAAGTTATGTCGCGTTGGCCAAAGTTCTGGAGGAGCTGGTCACTGACGACTCCGCTCGCGATGCCCTCGCGCAAGCGGGCTACGAATGGGTGCGGGCAACGCGCAGGTGGGACGATGTGACCGTCCCGCTCTATGCCATGCTCACCACATTGTCGGGACAGCAGAAGTCGTCCGCACCGAGCCGAGGAGAAGTCGCGTGACGCAAGACAGCGAAGCTCTGGAGATTTTGGCGCGTGAAATCGACGTGCTCACCAGAATGCTGCGCAAGCGCGAAGAGCAAGTCAACGAATACGCTCACTCTGCCCTACGCGTGGCAGAGGCCAATGCCGATCTCGCAGCGCGCACGGCGCGAGCCGAAGATGAAGCGAAGCGTCTCCGCGACGAGATCACACAGGCTCGTAGTGAGACCAAGCAGGCTCGTAGTGAGACCGAGCAGGCTAAGCAACAACTCGGTAAGGCCAATGCGCGGGTCAAGGCGATGGAACGCAGCCGGTCGTGGCGCTGGACCCGGTTCCTTCGCCGCGGGAAGTGAACCCCCAGGTGACTGATTCGCGGCACGCTGCTTTCGCTTCTACTACTCGGAGTTTCTACCCGCTTCTTGTGGGCCTCTTCGTGGGACTCCTGCTCATCTCCAATGTGGGCGCGGTCAAACTCATCACGTTTGGGCCGATCATCATTGATGGTGGGGCATTTCTTTTTCCGCTCGTCTACATCGTCGGTGACGTGCTCAGTGAGGTCTATGGATTCAAGGCGACTCGACGCGCGATCGTGCTGGGTTTTTCTGTGTCTATTCTCGCAGCGTTGGTCTTCTGGTTGGTCCAAATCTCACCGGCGGCAGATGGCTGGGAGAACCAAGCTGCATTCGAATCGATTCTCGGCTTTGTTCCGCGTATCGTGCTGGCGAGTGTGTGCGGGTTCCTTGTCGGTCAGATCCTCAACTCGTATGTCCTCGTGAAGATCAAAGAGCGCACGAAGGAAAAGGCACTTTGGGTGCGCCTCATCGGGTCCACCGTTGTGGGGGAGTTCGCCGACACCATTGTCTTCTGCACCATCGCGTTCCTAGGTGTGATTACCGGCACCGAGTTCTTGCTCTATGTGCTCATCGGTTACGTCTACAAGACGGTGCTCGAAGTTGTCCTTCTGCCGGTTTCCTACCGCGTTATTGCCTATGTCAAGCGCAAGGAACCAACCTACGAAGTCGCGGCGTAGTACCGGCCCTCGAACTCGGTGCGAAACGCATCGAAGTCTCCGGTCTCAATACTGGCTCGGATCCGGTCCACCAAGGTCACAATGAAGTGTTCATTGTGGATCGTGGCCAATGTGGACGCGATCATCTCCTTGGCTTTGAATCCATGGTGCAGGTATGCACGGGTGTAATGCGCGCACGTGTAGCACGCGCAGTCGGCATCTATCGGCTCAAAGAGTCGTCGATTGGCGCTGGTCACTAGGTTAAATCGACCAGCTGTCGAATACACCGCGCTATTGCGAGCCACCCGTGAGGGCGAGACGCAATCGAAGGTGTCTGCACCTCGCTCAATAGCGGCGAAGAGATCGTCAGGTTCACCGATGCCCAGCAGGTGGCGTGGTTTGTTCTCGGGCAGTTCCTCAGTCACCCAGCCCACGATGGCGCCCAACTGACTCTTCTCCAGCGCGCCGCCGATGCCAAAGCCATCGAACTCCAGCGCTCCGAGGTCGCGGGCGGCCTTGCGTCGTAGGTCTTCGTACTGAGCGCCCTGAACTACACCAAAGAGTGCCTGGTAGGGGCGATGGGCTCGCGCAAGAGTGAGGTGTTGGTGTTCGGCGATGCACCGCAACGCCCACTCGTAGGTGCGATCAAGGGACCGTTCCTGGTAGCCGCGTGTGTTCAGCAACGTCGTGCACTCATCGAAGGCGAACATGATGTCGGCACCGATTTGATGTTGTACCTGCATCGACACCTCAGGGGTGAATCGATGTAGGGAGCCATCTAGATGTGACTTGAATGTCACGCCGTCGTCGTCCACGTGCGCGAGTCGATCCTTGCCCTCGGCCATCACGTCATCGTTTTGGTGTCCGGTCACGTCCATGGCGAGGACCTTCTTAAATCCCACTCCCAACGAGAGCACCTGGAACCCGCCACTGTCCGTAAACGTCGGTCCGGGCCAGTTCATGAAGGCACCTAAACCGCCCGCTTCGTCAAGAATGTCTGGGCCAGGCTGTAGATACAGGTGATAGGCATTCGAGAGCAGCGCTTGCGCACCCAAGTCGGCCATCGACTCCGGCAGCACGGACTTCACGGTGGCCT
>JBIHZU010000039.1:0-9514 GCA_044240285.1 Candidatus Nanopelagicales bacterium
CGTTGTTGGACCGACGAATACCAAGCCGGCCGCCTTCAGCGCCTTGGTCAGTGCGATCGAATCGGGAGTCTTTGCGGAGATGTCCTCAAGTCGCCGCGGCCGCGCTCGCTTCTTGGGCTGGTGTGACCAGATCAGGCGATCGAAGGCCCCTTCACCCTCGGCGTCGCGTAGTTCGGCGAGCGCATGGGCGTTGTTGATCGCCGCATCAATCTTCGCGCGATTGCGCACGATCCCGACATCGGCGAGCAGTCGGTTGCGATCGCGCGCACCAAACCTTGCAACGCGTTCGATATCAAATCGCGCGAACGCTTCACGGAATGCTTCGCGTTTGCGCAGGATGATCAACCAGGAGAGCCCCGATTGAAATGCTTCGAGCGTGATGCGTTCGAAGAGCGCCTCATCTCCATGAACCGGGCGGCCCCACTCCTCATCGTGGTACGCCTCGTAGATCGGCACGCCCACCGCCCAACGACAACGAGCCAGACCGTCTGCACCGCGGACGAGGTCAGTCATCCCCTAGAGCAGCGTCACTGCGTGTACGGATTGGAGTGCGGGTCTTCGCCGACGCGATCGCGCAAAGCCGCGATAGTGGCGTCCTTCTCGGCCATGTCGGTGGCAAGACGATCAAGCAGGCCATCAACCTCGTCCATGCGATAGCCGCGCACGGTGACATCAAAGCGCACTTGCTGCAGATCGGCGCCACGCAATGGACGATCGGTCGGCAGGTCATCGGGCACCATGTCCGGCTGCACATCGGGAAGTTGCCCAAAGCGCCCGACGGCGAGCAGCGACACCCCCGTGATGACGAGGATCCCCAGCAGGATGAACATGGCCGTGATCATGAGACTGATCGTGCCACGTGATCGAGCGCATCGCCAACGTCGACGCACCACTCAAGTTCGTCTGCTGCTTCTCGGCGCATAAACCCCTTGGCCACAAGTTGCTCAATCTGCTCGCGCAGCGGAGCAAAGTCACCCCAAGGATCCAAAATCACGACAGGCTTGTTGTGCATGCCCAGAGTCCGGGCGGTCCAGACCTCCAACAGCTCCTCAAGAGTGCCGATGCCCCCAGGCATGGCGAGAAACGCGTCTGAGCGCTCGTCCATGATCGCCTTGCGTTGGCGCATATCGCGGGTCACCACGAATTCGTGCACGTCGCGGTCGCCGAGTTCACGAGACAGCAGGGCCTCGGGGATGACCCCGATGAGTCGGGCTCCATGATCGCGCGCGCCCCGCGCTACAGCGCCCATCATGGAGACTGTCCCGGCGCCCCAGACGAGCGTCCAGCCGCGACGGCCAATCTCGACCCCTACTTCCTCTGCGAGCCGCCCATAGCGCGGATCAATGCCGGTGTGGGCCGAGCAGAAGACGGTCAAGGAGAGCATGCCCCGACAGTACGGAATCGACTTGCGCCGCAACGAACCGACACGATAGGTTAGTTGAACAGTCAATTACTCAATTTCTTCATTAGGAGCAACATGTCTGATCTCAGCGCCGCAACTGGCACCTGGAACATCGACCCCACCCACACAACCATCGGCTTTAGCGTCCGTCACGCGATGGTCTCCAAGGTGCGCGGCCAGTTCAACGACTTCGCCGGCTCGTTTGTGATCGACGGCGCCGACGTCAGCAAGTCCTCCGCGAGCCTCACCATTCAGGCGGGCAGCATTGACACTAACAACGCCGATCGCGACGGCCACCTGAAGTCGGCCGAGTTCCTCGACACCGATCAGTTTGGCGAGATCACCTTCACCTCAACCTCAGCCGCCGCCAAGGGCGACGACGTCGTCGTGACCGGCAACCTGACCATTCACGGTGTCACCAAGTCCGTAGACGTCACCTTCGAATACAACGGAACCGCGCTCGACCCGTGGGGCAACACCAAGGTCGGCCTCGAGGGCAAGGCCGAGATCAGTCGCAAGGACTTCGGCCTGGTCTGGAACGCCGTGCTCGAGGGTGGCGGCGTCCTAGTGGGCGACTCCGTCAAGCTTGAGTTCGATGTCGAGGCCGCCAAGGCCTAGTACCCCGTACTCGCAACACAAGCAGGTCCTAGGGTGAGAGCGTGATCCTAGGACCTGCTTGTGCTCTCGGCCTTGCCACCTTCAGCGGCGACACCCTGCTGGATGCGTGGTACCCAGAACCAGCTCTCGGCACTGAGCCGGTGGACGTACCCCGACTCGAATCCTCGATTCATGTCGATGAAGTTCGTGGCGTCGACGTACGCACCATCCGCACCGAAATCGCGGACCTGCAAGCACCGCCAGTCGATGCAGCCGATGCCTATCTGCGACTACACCTGCTCTCGCATCGACTTGTTCGTCCGCGCAGCATCAACATGGACGGCGTATTCGGACTGCTCACTAACGTTGCCTGGACCTCGCTGGGGCCGGTCGCGTTAGAAAACCTGACCGCTGTACGCCTGCGCGCACGCGCTCGCCATATTCAACTGACCGTTTTCGGTGTCGACAAGTTCCCGCGGATGGTCGACTACGTCGTGCCCAGTGGCGTACGCATCGCTGACGCTGATCGCGTGCGTCTCGGCGCGCATCTCGCTGAAGGCACCACGGTCATGCACGAAGGCTTCGTCAACTTCAACGCGGGCACACTGGGCAACTCGATGGTCGAAGGTCGCATCTCCGCAGGTGTCGTCGTGGGCGCAGGCTCTGACATCGGCGGCGGCGCCTCGATCATGGGCACGCTCTCGGGTGGCGGCACTCAGGTCATCACCGTAGGCGAGGGCTGTCTCATCGGCGCCAACGCGGGCATCGGCATTTCACTCGGCGACCGCTGCGTGGTCGAAGCGGGCACGTACGTCACCGCGGGCGCGCGCGTGAACCTCCCAGACGGCACCGTAGCTAAAGCTGCCGATCTGTCTGGTCAGTCCGATCTACTGTTCCGCCGCAACTCTCTGAGCGGCGCCTTGGAGGTTCTCCCTCGCACAGGCACGTGGGGCGGCCTCAATGCCGCCCTGCACTCCAACGACTAGCGATTGTCGAGCGGGGTCCAGTCGCGCATCGTCTCGCCGATGTAGACCTGACGCGGACGGCCGATCTTCGTCGCTGGGTCCTCGATCATTTCGCGCCACTGAGCGATCCAGCCGGGTAGACGACCGAGTGCAAACATCACGGTGAACATGCGCGTCGGGAAGCCCATCGCCTTGTAGATCAGGCCGGTGTAGAAGTCGACGTTCGGGTAGAGCTTGCGCGAGATGAAGAAGTCATCAGCAAGCGCGACCTCTTCGAGACGCAGCGCAATGTCGAGTAGCGGATCCTTGATCTGCATCTTCTCGAAGACGTCGTACGCCATCTTCTTCACGATTGCGGCGCGCGGGTCATAGTTCTTGTAGACACGGTGACCGAAGCCCATGAGCTTGATGCCGTCTTCGCGGTTCTTCACCTGACGGATGAAGGTGTTGACGCCACCACCGGACTGATGAATCTGCTCGAGCATCTCCAGCACGGCTTGGTTAGCGCCGCCATGAAGCGGACCGAAGAGTGCGTTGATGCCCGCAGAGACCGACGCAAACAGGTTTGCGTGTGACGAGCCGACGAGACGGACAGTCGACGTCGAACAGTTCTGCTCGTGGTCGGCGTGCAGGATGAGAAGCAGGTCAAGTGCACGCATGATTACCGGATCAACTTCGTAGTTCTCGGCCGGAACACCGAACGTCATACGCATGAAATTCTCGATCAGGCCCAGGTTGTTATCTGGGTAAAGATAGGGCTGACCGACCGACTTCTTGTAGGCGTAGGCCGCGATGGTCGGCATCTTCGCAAGGAGGCGGATCGTGGAGATCTCGACCTGCTGGGCGTCAAAGGGATCAAGCGAGTCTTGATAGAAAGTCGACAGCGCGGACACGGCAGAAGACAACACCGGCATCGGGTGCGCATCACGCGGGAAGCCATCGAAGAAGCGACGCAGATCCTCGTGCAACATCGTGTGACGGTTGACGTTGTTGGAGAAGTCTGCGAGCTGGGTTGCATTAGGAAGCGAGCCGTAGATCAGCAGATAGGAGGTCTCCAAGAAAGTCGACTTCTCGGCGAGCTGCTCAATCGGATAACCGCGATAACGCAAGATTCCTTTGTCGCCATCGATGAAAGTGATGGCGGAAGAACACGCTGCGGTATTCACAAATCCGTGGTCGAGCGTGACGTGACCCGTCTGGCTCAGCAACGAAGAGATGTCGAATCCGGACTCGCCCTGGGTTGCAGGAACTTCCGAGAACGACAGCTGCTTGTCGGCGTAGTTCAATACGGCCTCAGACACAGTGCCTCCTGTTTACTCTTTTGTGGGGGTCACGCTACTGCGGTGCTCAGAGTGATGCGAAACGGGTATCACCCAATTGCGAGCAGTGTGAGCCGCGACACAGCGGCATCAATTCTCTCGTCGGTCGCCGTGAGTGCAATGCGTACGTGTCGGGCGCCTGCCTCGCCGTAGAACTCACCTGGAGTCACGAGAACTCCAACGGCCGCGAAGGCGGCAACCGTGTCCCAGCAGGACTCGTCTCGAGTGGCCCAGATGTACAGGCCCGCCTCGCTGTGCTCGACCCGAAGCCCAGCGGCTGTTACCGCTTGCAGTAGCACCTCGCGCCGGCGCGCGTAGCGGGCCCGCTGCTCGGCCACATGTACGTCATCGTCGAATGCCGCCACCGACGCGGCCTGCACGGGCCCGGGAAGCATCATCCCCGCGTGCTTGCGAATCTCGAGCAATGACGCAATCCGTGATTGGTCGCCCGCGATCAATCCGCTGCGGTATCCGGCGAGATTTGACCGCTTGGACAGCGAGTGCACGGAGAGCACATTGGTGTGGTCGCCATCTGTGACATCTGGGTGGAGCACCGACACCGGCTTGGCATCCCAGCCGAGTTCGAGGTAACACTCATCGGAGGCGAGCACCGCACCCAATTCGCGCGAGACGCGCACGGCCTCGCGCATCTCAGCCACCGGCATCACCCGCCCGTGCGGGTTGGCCGGGGTATTGATCCAGATCAGGTCGGCACGCTTCACCGAGGTCAGATCATCCGCCGCGACAACTTTCGCTCCAGCGATACGTGCGCCTACGTCATAGGTCGGATAGGCCAGAGTTGGGATGACGACGGTGCTCTCTGGCCCAAGATCGAGCAAGGTGGGCAGCCACGCGACGAGCTCCTTGGAGCCGATCGTCGGCAGGATCGCGGAGGGATCCATGGGGATGCCCATTCGGGCAAACCAGCCCGACGCGGCCTCGCGCAGGCCTGGAGTGCCAGCAGTGAGTGGATAGCCGGGTGAATCAGCAGCAGCGATCAGCGCATCGCGCACGACGGCGGGAGTCGGATCGACGGGAGTCCCCACCGAGAGATCAACAATGCCGCCCGAGTGACTACGGGCAATCTCGGCGTACGGCGTGAGCCGATCCCAAGGGAAGTCAGGAAGCGAGCGACCAGCCACGCTCAGTGATCGTGCTCCTGCGGCGGAAGCGCAGCGACCAGCGGCACGTCAGCAGTCTGAGCACCAAGCTTTGCTGCGCCACCCGGCGAACCGAGTTCGGCGAAGAACTGCGCATTGACGCCGGTGAAGTCCGACCACTGAGCAGGGACATCGTCCTCGTAATAGATCGCCTCGACCGGACATACCGGCTCACAGGCGCCGCAGTCGACACACTCATCGGGCTGGATGTAGAGCATCCGGCCACCTTCATAGATGCAATCGACCGGGCATTCCTCGATGCAGGCCTTGTCTTTGAGGTCTACGCACGGCTCGGCGATGACGTAAGTCACTGGTCCTCCGAAGTTAAGTCGTCAGCCCGCACCCGCGAGCGCCTCTAGTATCTCTGTTCACCGGAGTAAATGGCGAGGGGGTGGGCCACATGTCGCAGAAACCGTTGATTCGGGTCGGGCCCGTCGATGTCGGGCACCGTGTCACCCTGCGGTACTTCCTGACCGAGCCCACGACGACGGCGTCTGCCAGCGACGTGGTGGGGGTGCTCCTCTCGTGGCCCGACTCCCCCACGGGCGATCTCCTCGTTGAGGACCGACATGGCGCCCAGCGCTCGGTACCCCGTGACCGGTTGATAGCCGCACGCAGGGTAGGCGGCTGACCGGATCTGCCGGTACTGTCCAAGGGTGTCAGCCGAGAACCCTCCACACGTGCGGCTGTACGACACCATGCGCCGAGAAGTCTGCTCCGTGGTCCCGGCGACAGCAGGCGTGCTGACTGTCTACGCCTGTGGCCCTACCGTCTACCGAGACGCTCATGTCGGCAATATGCGTACCTTCCTTCTCCTTGATCTCCTGCGCCGCGCCGCGTCACTGTCGGGTCTGCGTGTGCGAACCGTCCAGAACATCACTGATGTGGGACACATGGCCGATGACACCGGGCTTGGCGGTGACGGGCTCGGCGGAGTCGACGAGGGCCAGGGCGACACCGAGGACCGCATGCTTGCCGGGGCTCGTTCGGAAGACCGAGGTGCGCTCGACATCGCTCGTCACTACGAGCAGCGCTTCCGCGACGACCTTGCGCTGCTCAACATCACTCCTGCTGACGAGATGCCACGTGCAAGTGAGTCGATTGACTTAATGGTCTCTGCTGTGTCGCGGTTGATCGAGAAGAAGCACGCCTACGTCGGTGCCGATGGCACGGTGTACTTCGATGCCCGTAGTTTCAACTCCTATGGCGCCCTCAGCGGCAACAAGCTCGAGGAATTGCGGTCCGGAACTCGTTTCGAGGGTCCCGAGGACCCGGTCAAGCGCTTCCATGCCGATTGGGCACTCTGGAAGCGCGCGCCCGAGACACGCACTCAACTCGTGTGGGACACACCGTGGGGCGTTGGCTTCCCGGGCTGGCACATCGAATGCACGGCGATGAGCCTCGATCGCTTGGGGTCTGCGATCGACGTACACATCGGCGGCATCGACCTGCGCTTCCCCCATCACGAGGATGAGCGTGCCCAGAGCAACTCGATCGCTGGTCGCGAAGTTGTAGGCCACTGGTTGCACGGCGAGCACTTGCTCTTTGAGGGCCGCAAGATGAGCAAGTCTTCGGGCAACGTCGTTCTGATGAGCGACGTCATCGCGCGAGGCTTTGATCCGCTCGCACTGCGTCTGGTCTTCCTTGAGCACCGCTACCGCCAGCAAATGAATCTCACTTGGAGTGAGATCGAAGCAGCAGATGCCACCCTGCGCCGGTGGCGTCACCGCGTTGCGTCATGGGCCGAGTCTCCGTCAGGTGCGATGGCGAGCGCCTATGTCGACGAAGTGCTCGGCGCATACTGCGACGATCTCGACACATCCGCAGCAGTGCTGGCGCTGCGGCGATTGGAGCGCGATGACATTCCTGACGGCGTGAAGTTTGAGACAGTCGCACATCTCGATCGGCTCTTCGGACTCGACCTCGCGCGCGACGTGGGAAAAACTCAGACTCTCCCAGCCGGCGCGCAAGAATTGCTCGACCGCCGGGCCGCCGCAAGGGCAGCAAAAGAGTGGACACTGAGTGACTCGTTGCGCGATGAACTCGCAGCCCTAGGCGTGACCGTGGCCGACACCTCAGATGGACAGATCATCGCCTGAACTGACCTTGCGAAGTGCCTCCTGAGAATGTGACCTTAAACCCGGTTGTGCACGTGTTCGAAGTGCCGCTCTGGAAGATTTCCATAGAACGGATAGATGTCGTCGCCACGACTCGATAAATCGATTGCCCTCGGACCTTCGCGAAACTCCACCGCGACCGGGATCTTGGCTCCTGAAAAGTCCGGAACCTTCGTCCTGCTCGGTAGCCGAGCAGTTATGCCTGTCCACTCGCGGGTAGCAACCCATAGCGGAACTTCTGGATACTCCTTCGCGAGTACCGCGATCTCGGCGTCAATCTCGTCAGAGCTGAAAGGGGCGGATTCGACACTGACTCCCGAAAGGTTCCGATCACGCAAGAAGTCCACAAATTCACTCGGAGCTCCGTGGGCCCAGAAGACTGAGAGCAATGACTCACTTCTCTCGATCATTCCTGACCAGTTGACAAGCAATTCAGGATTCTCATCCATCCACTCGCCAACCGCGCTGATTACATCGTCGACTGGGACCGGGCTCTCCCCAGCAGAGTCCGTCACTACCGGCTTGGAATCGACGACCTCATGGCCTCTTCCTTGGTCACGAGCACTGCTCTGGCCCACGGCAAGGGCGAGTCCCACGACCACCATCACACTTCCCACAAGCACGGTCCGCGCCTTCATATAACCCACCTCCAACATGTCTATACAGGAAGTGAACTAACTGTTGGTGGCTTACGAACGACAAGGGAATCCCCGAAAGTCAATTACGAGTTCATTTTCTCGCGGACACACGGTCACCCCTCCCCCGCTCAAGGAGATGGCTGGCTGGTTGGGGGCCAGTGCCTCTCGGCAGGAAGCGATCGCAGTGGCGCGATCGGCAAAGCGATCCATCGAAATCATGCTGCTACCGCGGGAGTCAACACACCACACGACCATTTGGACTGACGGTATTGGCTCCTGCATCGGAGAAGGGCGCCAAACGACCACCGTCGCCACAAGCACGGCAACGGCTGCCACCCCAACCGAGACGCCGATCACGAATCGTCGCGCTCTTGACCTCCGGCGTACTTCTGATCTCAGCAGAGCGTGGTGTTCAGCCCGAATCTCATTGGGCAGGACCGCTTCGACCGGTCCGTCGAAGTCCAGGTCATCAGGAGCAAACGGGTCTCGCGTCACGGGAACTCACCTGCCACTCCACCGGCCTGAATCCATGCCTCTTGTAGCCGCCGACGCAAACGACTTGCGCGCCAACGCACCGTGCCAGCGGCGATCCCTAACTCTTCGGCAACATCCGATGACGTGCGTCCATGCACCCACAATGCCGTCGCTAATTCGCGGTCCGTGGGGTCCAAGTCCGCGAGCAGCACGTGGATGCGCCTTTGTCCTTCCCGCACGAGCACCTCGCCTGCGACATCTTCATACGCGTCAGGCGTTGTGAGAACGAGACTCGGAATCGAGTTGCGCCGAAGCACGCGGCCTGCAACGGTGAAGAGCCAAGGCAAGAGGCCGCGTGATTCGTCAAACTCAATTCGCTCCCGTTGACGCCACAACTGCAAGAAGGTCTCAGCGACCACATCTTGAGCGTCGGACTGACTTGCGCCTCGACGTATCAGGAAGGCGTACATGCGATCAGCGTGCAGTTCGTAGATCGCAACAAAGGCGTCGGCATCACCGGCTTCGGCCGCCTGCCAAAGAGTGTGCTCCGATTCTGACTCCCTCACACACGGATCGTAGCCGCGACTTCCGAGTGAAGGGCACAAAAGCAACGTCTTGCGAAAGACGAAAGGTTAGTTGGCGCCGGAGCCGCTGCTCGAAGGGTCAGCTGAGCCAGAGTTCGAAGGGTCAGCTGAGCCACTGTTCGAAGGGTCAGCTGAGCCACTGTTCGAAGGATCAGCTGAGCCACTGTCAGATCCGCTGCCCGAGCCCGATGGCTTCTTGGTCGGCTTCTTCGGATCGGGACCGCAGATCACCTCTGGGCCAGCTAGGTAACTCGCGCT
>JBIHZU010000265.1:0-2656 GCA_044240285.1 Candidatus Nanopelagicales bacterium
TGACCACTGCAGGTCCACATCCCGTGCGTGGCGGATCGAGGATCACGATGTCGGCTCGTTTGATCGCCTTCACTCGCAACCACTCGAGCACGTCGGCGTGGTGCAGATGAACGAACGGCAGATCGTGAACATTCCGGCGGGCATTGGCACATGCGCCTGCATCGACTTCGACCGCGTCTATTCGACCACCCACGCCCACACTTTCGGCAAACGCACCAGCGAACAGTCCAACACCGGAGTACAGGTCGAGTATGTGTTCACCTGTTGCGGGCTGAGCGAAGTCACCGACAACATTGACGAGTGCATCAGCAGCCCCGGGATGTACCTGCCAAAAACCAGTGAATTCAACCTTCCACTGGCGTCCGGCAGCTTCCTCTAGTACGCGGATGCCGGTCTGGCGTGGATCGGCTTGTGCAAGCGCTTCACCAGTTTTGGGCGCGACGGCAAGAACCTCGCGCGCTCCCGGCCAGACTTCTGCAGTGACATCAAGCGCAGTTATCGCCGGATGTGCGATCAAGCAACGATCAATGGTGAGAACATCGTGTGAACGATGGGGGCGTAGTCCCGCGTGACCTTCCGCATCGACGGCAAACCGCACACGAGTGCGCCAACCTAGGCCATCAACATCGCCATTGACCGCATGGACAGTGAAGGATTCAAGGATCTCGGCGCTCACGTTCTTGCGAAGCAATTCGCGTACGATTGACTCCTTGCCACGCCGTTGCGCTTCAAGAGACGCGTGCTGCCAATCGCATCCGCCGCAGACCCCTGCATAAGTGCATGGTGGCGTGACTCGATCGGGGGAGGCCTCAAGAATCTCAATTGCGTCTGCGCGGAGAAACTTGCCTCCTCCACCAGAACCAGTTACGCGCGCACGGATGCGTTCGCCGGGCAAGGTGTGCCGGACAAAGACGACTCGACCATCGATGCGGGCAACGCAATGACCACCGTGGGCAAACTTGCCTACCTCGAGCTCAATGACTTCGCCGATCATGGGGTGACTCGCGTGTACATCAGATCAGTCGGCTCGCGGCCCTGGCTTAGCCCATTGCGTTCATAACGCGTCACTGGTCGCCAGTCCGGACGGGTGATCACACCACCGGCCCACATGGGATGGGAGTCGAATGCCTCCTGCATCGCGTCGGCGTATTCGGCCCAGTCTGTGGCGAGGTGCCAGAACCCATGAAGGCGTACACGGCTCGCGACAAGATCGAGGACCGGTTCTTGGATCAGTCTGCGCTTGTGATGACGCGCCTTGGGCCACGGGTCAGGGAAGTAGGTACGCACTCCGGCGAGTGAATCCGGCGGAAGAGCAGTGAGTACTTCAAGCGCGTCCGCCGACATCACTCGCACGTTCGGCAGGGGAGTGTGTGCACATCGATGCAGGAGATCGCCGATGCCGGGTGTGTGGACGTCCACAGCAAGAATCGCGATCTGTGGCTCGTTGAGGGCCATCTGTGCTGTCGCCTCTCCGGTACCGAATCCGATGTCCATGACGGTGTCGCCATAGCCGGCAAAAGCAGAATGGAGATCAAGCAGACCGGCCGGTTGCTCAATGAAGAAGTCGCGCCCATCCTGCATGCCCGCCTCTTGTCGCTGTGTTACGCGTCCTCGACGCGGCTTGAACGTACGTATGCCGGGTGGCAACACGCTCGAGGACGTTTCTGGACTCACCGGTGAAGTGTCTCAGATGGGAAGAGTCGCTCGTGCCGGCTCGCTAGTCGAGCTTCTTCCCGCGCTGGAGTCGTCGCATAATCTTGTCGCCGACCGCTCCCTTGATGGCATTGTGATCGCCGACAACTATCAGAAGATCCCGTGCGCGGCTCATGCCGGTGTACATGACATTGCGGGGCTGCAGATCATCGTGGAATCCGTCGACAACTAGCACGATCACTGGGCGCTCGAGTCCCTTGAAGCCCGCGACGGTGGAGTAGAAAATGTCATCTCCCTCCCACAGGAGATCCCAATGCTTCTCGCCGTGGACATGTCTGGCCTCGGCTTGCATTGGATGGCGATGCTTGGTGGTGAGCACGGCAATGTGATCGCGCGTATAACCGCGGTTCTCGATGAGATCCAAGGCGACATCGTCAGCGACACCAAAGACGTCTCCTGCTTCACACTCGATGAATTCGACGGGTAGACCGTGTCCACCAAGCACCTTGATCTCATCGGGTACCAAAGGTGCAAAGGTTTCTACTATTTCCCGGGCATTGCGCAGGTTCTCGCGCAGTCGCACTTTGGCTAGTGGCATTTCTGGATGCCCACGACGTCCGGGGAACACCTCCTGCGCGTCATCGCGGAACACGGCCAGTCGCAGTTCTTCACGATCGCGCGCGGCGAGGAAGAGCACGTCCCACCATGCATCGGCAAAGTCTTGTGCTTCGTCGACGACGTAAGCATCGAACCGCTCGTGTTGTGGAAGGAGGTCAGCCGCGGCACTCATGCGCTCGGGCATTTCGCGGACCCATAGGTCCTGATCGGCGCCTGCCGGTTGTTCGACATTCCACTCGCGACCTAGACCGTGGAAGGTGCCGATATAGGTGACTCCTGCGAGCCCCGAGCGTCGAACGGATTCGGCCATGCCTCCGCCGTAGGTGAGGTATGCGACACGCTTGCCTTCCTTTGCCCATCGGTGCGCGAGTTCCATGGCGATCCA
>JBIHZU010000266.1:0-2639 GCA_044240285.1 Candidatus Nanopelagicales bacterium
CCGCCAGATCCTGCTACTCGACCCACGCGGGCACCTCGACGCAATCTCCGCCCTCGAACGAGTCGTCCCAAGGTCGATGCGCAAAACAATCACCATCAGAGACCGCGGCAGATGCAGATTCCCCGGATGTAGACACGCAATCCGCGAAGTCCACCACATCACATACTGGCAACACGGCGGGAAGACCACCACCGACAACCTCGTCGGACTATGTAGTCACCATCACCACTTAGTTCACGACAAGGGGTGGACTCTGTCCGGAAATCCCCACTACCGACTAACTTTCGCCGACCCAACTAAACGCGAATGGCACTCCGACCCACCACCGCGCGAATGAATCTGTCTCTTTACTGCCCTACGTAGAGTGCTCGCGCGGAAGAAGTCGTTTTGGGGCGCCGATTTGTTCGCCACTCACCACGAGAACAACTCCAGCGAGTACTACCGTGCAACCCACAATGATGTCGCTAGACAGCATCTCTCCTCCTAGGACCAATCCCACGATGACGGCAACGACAGGATTGACATAGGCGTAGGTGGACATCAAGGAAAGTCTCGAGTTTTGCAGTAGCCACACGAAGGCATACCAGCCCAGAATCGAACCGACTATCCCCAAGAAGAGGAGCGATACCCATGATGAAGTCGTTGTTGCCGCAAAATCCCAGCGCTCGCCTCGGAATAATCCAATGAGTAACAGGACGACCGCACCAAAGAAAGACTGATAGGCGACGGCAGCAAGATCACTTTTTGGCTTGTCTAGTCGCGGTGAAAACCAAGATGTGACGGCCCACGTGATGCTGCTGACTACAATGACCAAAGACCACCACAAGACCTCGGCATCTGTACCGCTATGCGAATCTGTGCCCCCAGGTAGAAGAATCCACACCAGGCCAAGTAGCCCCACCACCACACCGAGAAGTGTCTTCCACGATGGGCGATCGCCCGTGAACAAGCGAAGCAAAACTATCCAGACCGGCAATACAGATACTAATAGTGCGGCCTGACCCGAGGGTACGTAATGAATGGCAACAGCCAAGATGCCCATCGACCAGCCAATGAATGACAGTCCATACAAAGCAGTGGAGGCCAGTTGCCTCCGCGTTACGCGCAGCGAAGCGCGATTAGTGATGGCCAGATATGCGAACAGCAAAACTCCAGCAATGACGAATCGAGCAGTAACGCCAAAGTAAATCGGTATGGACTCGGTCATGACAACCGTTCCGTAGTAGGTCGATCCCCAGATCAACCAGAGGGCGACAAGCGCAACCCAGACTTTGCTCAGAGTGCGTCCAGCACGCAATCAGCAGTGCTGGCCAGCACGGCGAAGCCGTCCTCTTCGGGGAGAAATGCCTCGACCACTCCATCACGCAGGACTAGGGCATAACGCTTTGAGCGCACGCCGAGCCCAAACGCTGATGCGTCAACTTCCATGCCCAGCGCCTTGGTGAAGTCAGCTGCAGGATCGGCGACCATGATGATGTCGTCGCCCGTACCCTGAGCCTCGCCCCAAGACTTCATGACGAAGACGTCGTTGACGCTCAAACATACGATGCGGTCAACGCCCTTGGCTGAGATTTCCTTCGCCTTGTTGACGAAGCTCGGCAAGTGCTGGAGCGAGCAGCCGGGGGTGAAGGCACCGGGAACGGCGAAGAACACCACTCGACCAGAACCCAACAAACTGCTGATGGGGACGACTGCGGGCTTGCCGTCTTCAATGATACGTACGTCTACATCGGGGATAGTGGAGCCGACCGCGACCATGGTTCCTCCTGAGGTGAAGTTGCCTCAACTTACCGCCAGCCCGCGGGCTCGGCACCTCAGGTGTCCAAATTAGACGTCGTCGGAGAGAACTACCTCAGCGCCACCAGTGATTCCCACCGTGATGTTGTAGAGCATCGCCAACAGCCCACCCAGAATGCTCACGAGCACAATTTCGAGGGCCGCAACGAGAAGCGCCACACCCATGACCCTCGAAAAGGACAGGAGGGCCACCAAGTCGAATGTCGTCGAACCGGAGCCGATGATTTCGTCGAGGTTCCGGGCCAGCGAGTCGAAGACTCCGGTGTAGGTCAGGACCCACCACATGGCAGCGACCGCGATCAAGATCATCACAGCCAAGGCCAAACTCAGCATGAACGACACCTTGGTGACTGACCACGGATCCAAGCGAGTAACGAAGAGACGAGCATGCCGAGGGGTAACCGACGCAGCCCGCTGACGTACTCTCGGCTCGGACGGAATAGACGTGCTGGACATCCCCTCGTCCAACTCCGGCTCGGCACTCACAAGAATCAGCCTACGACGCCGGCGGCTCGGTACTGGCTTCTTCTTCGACTACTTCTGTTACTTCTCCTACGTCTAGTCCTTCTGCGTCTTCTGCGTCTTCGGACTCCATCGACCTGGCCACTGCAACCAACGTGCGGTCATCGCCGAGGTTCATGAGCCGAACGCCCATAGTGTCGCGACCAGAAACTCGAAGTTCTTCGACACGAGTGCGGATCACAATGCCATCAGAGGCCACCGCATAGATCTCATCAGTCGGATTGCAGATGAGAGCACCCACCAGACCACCGCGTTCCTCCACAAGTTTCATGGCACGCACACCAAGAATCCCTCGACCCTTGACGTTCCATTCACCGACG
>JBIHZU010000040.1:0-9346 GCA_044240285.1 Candidatus Nanopelagicales bacterium
CAAGGTGTTGCTGGCAGTTCCATCAGGAAATGTGGTCCAAGCGACCTGATGGCCAATAACGACAAGCGCGAGTGCCGCAACCTTTACAAAGTCGAGCACACGATCGCGACCGACACTGCCCTCAAGAATTCGTGAGGTCAGTGTCGGCGGCTCGCTCATGGCTGCGGCAACTCCAACGTGGCTGACTTCGCTCTCGCATTGGTCTCGGCGGCCAAAGCGGTGAGCCGCTCACGTAACGCCGCATCACTAGCGCCGAGAATGCGCATGGCCAATAATCCCGCATTGCGCGCGTTGCCGATGCCTACGGTGGCCACTGGAACGCCCACGGGCATTTGCACGATGGAGAGCAAAGAATCCATGCCATCAAGGGCCTTCAGCGGCACCGGAACTCCGATGACAGGGAGCGGAGTGAGCGAAGCGACCATGCCCGGCAGGTGTGCTGCGCCGCCAGCGCCAGCAATGATCACGCGCAGCCCACGACTCTCGGCAGACGATGCGTAATCAACCATCTCGCGTGGCATCCGGTGCGCTGAGACAACTTCGGCTTCATATGCGACACCAAACTCTTCGCATACGGCTGCGGCTGCTTGCATAACCGGCCAATCCGAATCACTGCCCATGATGATCGCCACCTGCACGGCGGCGCCATCTGACGAAGCTGCGTCACTCATCGATCGCTCCAGACAAATAATCGGCCGCGTGATGCGCCCGCTCAAGCAGGACCTGAACATCATCCCCCACGATGGTCACATGCCCCAACTTGCGTCGCGATCGAATCTCCTTGCCGTACAGATGCACTCGTAGGCCAGGGTCACGCGCGAGGACATGTCGAAGTGCCGTATGCAGCGGCGGGAGCCCGTCGACGTCTTGACCCACGATGTTGACCATAACGGCATATGGCGCAAGAAGATCCGGGGCGCCAAGGGGTAGGTCAAGCACTGCGCGCAGATGATTCTCAAACTGGGAGGTCACGGCACCATCTATGGACCAGTGACCAGAATTATGTGGACGCATCGCGAGCTCGTTAATGATGAGTCCCGCTGGGGTGTCGAACATCTCAACCGCCAGCATGCCGGTGACATCGAGCAGCTCAGCGATGCGAAGCGCGATCTCCTGCGCCTCCATCGCCCGCTCCTCACTGAGATCCGGACACGGCGCCACTACGTCCGCGCACATGCCATCGGACTGCACAGTGCGCACGATCGGATAAGCCACAGCCTGACCATGCGGCGATCGGGCAACCTGAGCCGCAATCTCTTGGGTGAAGTCCACGAGTTCTTCCGCAAGCCACACAGCCCCCGTTGACAGCACAGACCCGGACATGACGGCACTGGCTTCATCTGGAGACCGGAGTACCCAGACACCGCGACCGTCGTAGCCGCCGCGCGAGGTCTTGAGAATGATCGGCCAACCGACTCCGTCAGCGAACCCCACTAATTGATCGACATCATCAACCACTCGCCATTGGGGCACGGGGAGCCCAGCAGCTGACAGCGCCTCACGCATTAGAGCCTTATCTTGCGCGTACACGAGCGCCTTGGGCCCCGGGCGAACGGCGACGCCGGTCCGCTCAATGGCTTCGAGATACGCGGCCGGTACGTGTTCGTGGTCGAACGTCACCACGTCGCAACCCTCAGCAAATGCCAATAAGGCTTGGAGATCATCGTGTGCGCCAAGCCGGACATCAGGGATGACCTGGGCGGCGCTCTCATCCACGGAAAGGGCGAGAACACGTAGTTCAACCCCAAGGGCGATAGCCGCCGGAGCAGTCATTCGGGCTAATTGACCCCCACCCACAATGCCTACGACACCTGAACGGACTCGGCTCACGTTGGATGACGATACCGGGATACCCTTTGGCTGTGACAGGTCTACGTGCCCTATGGGCCCGATTCGAGGAATTACTCCGTGAGATTGCCAAGTTTGGCATCGTCGGCCTGATCGCACTCGTCGTTGACGTCGGTTTGTTCAATATCCTGCTTTTTGCTGGGGGCGCTGGTCCACTCAATGACAAACCGCTGACCGCCAAGGTCATCAGCGTCGTCGTTGC
Organism: Candidatus Nanopelagicales bacterium; assembly: GCA_044240285.1. Taxonomy (GTDB): domain Bacteria; phylum Actinomycetota; class Actinomycetes; order S36-B12; family S36-B12; genus CAINMH01. The sequence continues at coordinate 2,051 of JBIHZU010000040.1, forward strand.
CACCACTGTCGCCTACGTCGGCAACCGCTTTTGGACCTTCCGGCACCGCGGCCGCACTCACACCGTCGCCCGCGAATACGTGCTTTTCGTCGTGCTCAACGGCGTCGCGATGGGCATCGCGCTCGGCTGCCTCTGGTTCAGCCACTATGCGCTCGGCCTCACCAGCCCGCTCGCTGACAACATTTCTGCCAACGTGATCGGCCTTGGCCTCGGCACGCTCTTCCGCTTCTGGTCTTACCGCAAGTGGGTCTTTCCAGTCATCCCCGACGCCGACCGCGAACTCGCAGAGCGCGACGCCATCACGCCCATCTGACATGGATTTCACCGTCGAGGGCGATCCCGCAAAGCCGATAACTCCGAGGGACTAGATCACGTGCCATCACTCGGTGGCACCGGATCGCCACCGAGCTCACTCGAGCGACGACGTCGACGCTCATCATCTTCTTCGTGCAAGCGATAGACCTCGCGCTGGATGTGCTCAACGTCGGGCACATCATCAATCACGAGATCACCATCGGTGCTCGCAGATTCCACGACTAGTCGACCGTAATTGAGGATGCGTCCCATCAGCGGGACCTCAAACTCCACGTTATTAACCTTCGACAACGGCATGTCACGGCCCTTTTTGGCGATGAATCCCTTGCGCGTGATGATGCGACGGTTGGTGAAAACGTATTGCGACGTCAGCCAATTCAGGAACGGTCGCAGCACCCAACCAAAGAACAAGATCACGGCGATCGCAACAACGATCCAGCCACCGACCGCGCCAATGAATCCACCTAAGGATCCGAACAGCCACGTACCGAGGAAAGAGGCACCAAAGACTACGAGCAGCAGCAGGATGATCGGCCACACCAATGCGCGCCAATGGGGCTTCATCTCGAATGCGATCGTTTCGCCCTCGCCGAGGAGGTGCTGCGGGTATGCCATGTGCATACCCTGACACAACGACCCCTAAAGCGGTCGCAACCTCGTCACATCGCCAGCGGCGATGACGCGCAAGTCGCCATTTGCATCCACGAGAAGGTGGCCATCGGAGTCAATCCCCATCGCTGGCCCAATGAGATCTGTCCCGTCAGGCAGGGACACACGTACGTTCCAGGACAATGTGCGACATAACTGGCGATATTTATCAGCGAGCCCGCAAGCCTCCGCGTTGCCGTCAGCCGTGGACCAGGCATCGAACTCGATCGCAAGGGAACGCAGCACCTCAGCGATAAGGGCCGTGCGGTCAATCGGACCCACAACGCGCTCCACGCACGTAGCCTCGGCAAAGCCATGAGCTGCCGCCTCGCTCACATTGATCCCGATGCCCACGATCGCCCCAACTGGTGCCGAGACTCGTTCCAGCAAGATCCCGGCTAGTTTGGCGTAGGGCTCCCCCACGACGACATCGTTGGGCCACTTCAGATCAGCTGTCACGCCCGCTCTCCGGAGCGCGGTAACGGTCGCCACGCCAGCAAGGAGCGGCAGCCAACTCCACGAAAGCGTTTCGGCTGGCCGGAGCAGGACCGACATCCAGATGCCACTGCCCGAGTGTGACTGCCAGGCCCGGCCCAGGCGGCCCCGCCCAGCGGTCTGCTCCTCCGCAATGAGGACAGTCCCCGAAGACGCACCGGCGGCCGCAAGGGCGGCGAGGTCGGCGTTCGTGGAGCCCGTGGAATCCACGACGCCAATGGACCAGTCGACCGAGGGCGAGGAGGTCCGCACCGCGTCCGTGAGGCGCTGCACGTCAAGGGGGACGTACGGAGCCTGGTCTGAATCCATGAGGCTAAAGTATCCGTTGACGTCAAAGCATTTGGAGGAAGCATGGCTGCGGTTGCCAACGAAGGGGGCCTCGACCCCCGATCCACCGCGGGCAAGGTCGCCGGCCTCCAGCAGCGCCGAGAGGATGCCATCGGGCGTCGCGAGGCAGCGGTGGCCAAGCAGCATGCCAAGGGCAAGATGACGGCAATGGAGCGTATTGAGAAGCTCCTAGACCCCGACTCCTTCCAGCAACTCGACGGACTGGCCCGCCATCGTTCGCACGCCTTCGGTCTTGAGGAGAACCGTCCCTATGGCGACGGTGTCATCACCGGATACGGCACGATCGATGGCCGCCCCGTGTGCGTATTCGCTCAGGACTTCACCGTCTTCGGCGGATCCCTCGGCGAGGTCTTCGGCGAGAAGATCGTCAAAGTCATGGATCTGGCCCTGAAGACCGGCTGCCCGATGATCGGCATTAACGATTCTGGTGGCGCCCGCATCCAGGAGGGCGTGGTCTCCCTCGGCCTATACGGCGAGATCTTCTACCGCAATGTGCAGTCCTCTGGAGTCATCCCGCAGATCTCCTTGATCATGGGGCCATGCGCAGGCGGTGCGGTTTACTCCCCCGCGATCACTGACTTCACGATCATGGTCGATCAGACCTCTCATATGTTCATCACCGGACCTGACGTCATCAAGACAGTCACTGGCGAGGATGTTGCATTTGAGGATCTCGGCGGCGCACGCACACATAACTCCAAGTCCGGTGTTGCGCACTACATGGCCACCGATGAAGACGACGCGCTCGACTACGTGCGCGCACTTCTCGATCACCTACCAAGCAACAACCTCGAAGATGCACCTACGTACGAGGTAGAAGCTGAACTCGAGGTGACCGATGCTGATCGCGAGCTCGACACCTTGATGCCCGACTCTCCTAACCAGCCCTACGACATGCACACCGTGATTGAGCATGTCCTAGACGACGGCGACTTTCTTGAGGTGCAGTCGCTCTTCGCGCCCAACATCATCTGCGGCTTCGGTCGCGTCGAGGGTCGCGCTGTGGGTGTGGTGGCTAATCAGCCGATGCAATTTGCGGGCACCCTCGATATCGATGCTTCCGAGAAGGCGGCGCGTTTTGTGCGCACCTGCGATGCGTTCAATATCCCAGTACTCACCTTTGTCGATGTTCCCGGCTTCCTGCCTGGCACAGATCAGGAGTGGAACGGCATCATCCGCCGTGGTGCCAAGTTGATCTACGCATACGCCGAAGCCACCGTCCCACTCGTCACTGTCATCACGCGCAAGGCTTACGGCGGTGCGTACGACGTCATGGGCTCGAAGCATCTTGGCGGTGATCTCAACCTCGCGTGGCCGACGGCCGAGATCGCGGTCATGGGAGCGCAGGGCGCAGTCAACATCCTCTACCGCAAGGAGCTCGCAGACGCGAGCGATCCCGCTGCAGCTCGTCAGCAGTTCGTCGACGACTACCAGACGACGCTGGCAAATCCCTACATCGCGGCCGAGCGTGGCTACATCGATCGCGTGATCCTGCCTAGCGAGACGCGTGTGATGGTGACTCGTGGCCTGCGCGCATTACGCAATAAGCGTGCGAATCGTCCGCCGAAGAAGCACGGAAACATCCCACTGTGACTGAGCAGCAGCCACATCTACGCATCGTGCGCGGCAATCCTGACGCAGTCGAAATTGCCGCTGTTGTCGCCGCTTTGACTGCGCTGCGTGCTCCTAGTGGCGCGCCTGCTCCCCAGCGCAGCTTGTGGAGTTCGCGTGCACGCAACACGCGTCCGGCTATGCGTCCCTCCCCGGGCGCATGGCGCGCCTCGATGATGCCGCGCTGATCAACGCGCTCTAACATCCTCATATGACTACCGAATCTGACGTCCTCGCTGCGCTGTCCGCTGTAAAGGACCCGGAGATCGGTCAACCGATCACTGACCTCGGCATGGTCAAGTCCGTCGCGGTCGAAGGTGCACACGTCACCGTGACAATCCTGCTGACCATCAGTGGATGTCCCATGCGCAACGAGATCACCACACGCGTCGAGGGTGCCGTGCGCCCACTCGCAGGTGTCAGTGACGTCACCGTGGTGCTCGATGTGATGAACGACGAACAGCGCACGACGATGCGCACCAAGCTGCGTGGAAGCGAGGCACGCGAAATCCCATTCACGCAGCCTGGCTCCTTGACTCAGATCCTTGCGATCGCTTCGGGCAAAGGTGGCGTCGGCAAATCGTCGGTCACCGCCAACCTCGCCGTTGCCCTCGCCGCGCGCGGGCTTTCGGTGGGCCTGCTCGATGCAGATGTCTATGGCCACTCGATCCCTCGCATGCTCGGCGTGCATGCCGGTCCCACCAATGTCGACGGTTTGATCCTGCCGCCTGTGGGTCACGGCGTGAAGACGATGTCGATCCTGCCGATGAAGCCCGGCGGTGTCGCACAACCGGTTGCCTATCGCGGACCGATGCTGCATAAAGTGCTCGAGCAGTTCCTCGCCGATGTGTGGTGGGGAGATCTGGACTTCCTGCTTCTCGACCTTCCGCCCGGCACCGGCGACATGGCGATCTCTGTCGCGCAACTGCTACCCAATGCCAAGCTCATCGTTGTGACCACACCGCAGATTGCCGCCGCTGAGGTTGCTGTCCGCGCGGGCATGATGGCCGAGATCACCAAGCAGCAGGTGGGCGGCGTGATCGAAAACATGAGCGGATTCCCGTGCCCGCATTGCGGCGAGCCAATGGACCTCTTCGGTCGCGGCGGTGGAGATCTGGTTGCCGAGCAATTAACGAAGTCGCTGGGCACATCTGTGCCGGTGCTCGGGCGCATCCCGTTCGATGTACGCCTGCGCGAAGGTGGCGACAACGGTCAACCGCTCGTCACTGCGGTGCCCGATGCGCACGCATCTCTCGAACTGCTGGCTATCGCCGAAGCACTGTCATCGAAGCCCCGCGGGCTAGTTGGTCAGTCGCTCGGCTTAAGCCCATCGCGCAAGAACTAGCGGTTCAATAACACCTGCACGGCCGCGCCTGTAGGTAACTCCAGAGGTTTGTGGCCCATGTAGGAACCCATCGCTTCCCCAGACACCAGGTCTAGTCCAAACCATGCATATTCGAGAACGGGCCCGTCGGAAGGATCCGCTCCGCTTGGTGCGCTGCGAGGACTACGGAACGTCCCCTGCAGGATGACTACAAGCATCTCCGACGTCGTCGCGTGTGCTCCACTAGCACCCAAGCTTCTTCAAAGTCGTCACCAAAGATATGGCCGATTTCGACGTGCGTCGTCGACTTTGACCAACCGTCGGAGGCTGGATCTTGTATGGAAGCTGCGACCGCCAATTCCTGAGCCCTCGAATCGGCCCGCGACGGGAAGACCGGCCAAGGCTCTTCGCGTATTCCGGCCGGAGGCTGTACCCGTGACTCGGTGGGGCTGGTCGAGATGAAACTCGGCGAGGGTTGCAGTGCGGTTGACTGAGATGAACAGCCCCCCGTCGCGAAGATGCTCACGGCTGCCGCGCCCACTACACATGCATTAGGAAAACAACTCGCTCTCGCGTTCGATCGACAACCCAGAACGACGCTCGCGGTAGAGACCGCAAAAGGTCTCCCATTCGAGGAGGTCTTGCATCAATGCGGCACGTGGCGTGTGAGTGAGCCCAGCCCGCATCGCTGCGGCACCCGTACGAGCCATGAACCCACGCCATTCAGGATCGTGCAGCCACATGGTCAATGACTCTGGGCCCATGAACTCCGAAACACCTTGCTCGATCAGCCAGCCAGGATCCACCACACGCAGGTCTGCCGAATGCCCAGCGACCTCTCGCGCCAACGCGATCCAATCGCCGAATGACATTTGCGGGCCAACAGTATCGAAGGTACCGACCAATCCTTCCTCGATCGCCGAAATCATCCATCGGGCTAGGTCACGTACGTCAATGACCTGAGTCACGAGATCAAGCGAGTCGGGAACCATGAGCGACTCATCGGGGAATCCCGCGCATCGCGCAACCCACGCGCCGGCCCGATCTGACATATCCCCCAAACCACCAATAAGTCCGGGTCGTACGAGTAGCAAGCGGTCGCCGACGGAGGCACGTGTCGCGACCTCGCAGGCGACCTTCGCTTCGCCGTATTCGCTCATTTCTGCGCGGAGAGCGGATGTGGCTGCAAGAAGTTCAGCGGACTCGTCGCCATCGACATCTCGATGCGACGCATAAACACTGCAGCTGGACACGAAAGTCCAGTGTTTTGCACGGGCCGCAAGAGCGAGCACCGCGTCGTCACATTGCCCCGGCTGCCACGTCAACTCGATGACTGCATCGAAGGATTCGGCTGCGATGTCAGCAAAGTCGTACGAATCCCGATCAGCGGCGATAAGCCGAGCGCCCTCGGCAACACCACCGGATGTTCCGCGCGCAATGCACGTGACGGCATGGCCACGGTCTAGCGCGATAGCCGAGAGTTCCCTGCCCAACCACGCAGTGCCGCCGAGGATAAGCAGGTCCATGTCGAACCGCTCAGGTTGCGTCGGGATCAAACGGCGCGGGCCCGTCACCCTTTGGCGTTTGCGTACGTTTCGGCTTCGGCTCAGGTTCGTCGTTCATGAGGCTCGACACGATGCGACGCGGATGCAGATCGGCGATGTCACGCAGCGCATCTTTCGCATCAGACAGATCAACTCCAGCCGAATCCGCGAGGTCCTTGCGGGCCCCTGAAGCCATGCCGCGCAATTGACGCACCAGTCGGCCTGCATCAGCAGCGGCCTTCGGCAGACGTTCGGGGCCAAAAACGACCAGCCCGAGGATCGCGAGCACGATGATCTCGCCGATCCCAATATCGAACATGACCTCAGCCTAGGTGATCGATCACCCCTTCTGCGACCCCAAGGTGAGATCGACCGTTACATCAGACCCATCCCGGCTCACGGTGACCGGCACCGTCTGTCCTGGCTCATTACTGCGAATGGCCACTACGAGCTCGGTCGAGTTAGCAATCAAACGGTCATCGAATGACGTCACGATGTCACCGGACTGTAAGCCCGCCTGGGCAGCCGGGCCGCCTTCTGTGACTTGCTGGATGCGCGCACCTTCTCCGGTGTATTTCAAATCGAGAGTCACGCCCATGATGGGGTTGGTGGAAGTCCCCGTAGCGATGATCTCCTCAGCGACGCGCTTGACCGAGTTGGACGGGATAGCGAAGCCAAGGCCGATACTGCCGGCCCGACCGCCATTTGCGAGCGTTGCAATTGCTGAGTTGACACCAATGACGAAACCCTTGCCATCGAGCAATGGGCCGCCGGAGTTGCCTGGGTTAATGGCAGCGTCGGTTTGAATCGCATTGATGTAGGACTCATTGCCATCTGCCTGACCCGCAGTCACAGGGCGGTTGAGTGCGCTCACGATGCCCGATGTGACCGTGCCATCAAGTCCGAGCGGTGCACCAATTGCAATCGTGCTGTCGCCCACCTGGACGGCATCAGAATCGCCAAGAGTTAAAGTCGCAAGGTCATCGCGATCTACCTTCACCACGGCGATGT
>JBIHZU010000267.1:0-2632 GCA_044240285.1 Candidatus Nanopelagicales bacterium
TCGCGTCGATGCGCGCTTCATGCCAATCGGCGCTTGGCGAGGTGTCGGTGAGTTCCGAGACGACTCGATTGAGGCGACGATATGCGGAGTGCATGAGCGGTGGCAGCGTCTCATTGCAGGGATGGTCGGCCAACTCGGTCAACTGTGGATTGGCGCATGCATCCACGAGACTTTGGAGCAAAGTAGCGCAGCGTTCGGTGCGCAAGGCATCAAGAGCGTGCGTGCGAGCAACCTCGGTTCGTTCCTCAAGCCACGGTGCGAGTGCACCCCAGGCTCGGCCAGAATCCGCATCGTCAAGCTGTTGTGCATGGCTATGCAAGCGTTTGGTGAGAACTTCGGTGTCACGCGCAAGTCCGAGTTGAGATGCGGCCCAACCCAAATCGGTACGCAGTTGCGCAGCCCATTCCTCATCAATGAGGTCGCGGAAGACCTTCAGTCCCGAACGCAGTCTCCGGATCGCGATTCGCATCTGGTGGACAGCATCAGGGAGATCGCGCCGAAAGCGCACGTCTTGGAGTAGCAGCCGGCGGGTGTGTACGGCCAGCAGCGCCCGCACAGCGTCGCTGCTGGGATCGCCCGGGCTCGGCCATGAGGGTTCGGGGATGTCCGGCGGCGCAGAAGCTCGAGGCCCGAGCGCTCCCGCCGCCTTGCTGCTGGATCCCGGGGTTGCTCCCTCCGCCACGAGCACGGAGACCACAGCATCAAGGAGATCATCTGCAGCGCGCACTTCGACGTCGCATTCCTCGACTTCGATCTCGCGAAATGAAGATGCGACTCGTCCAGCGTCAAGGATCGCCACGGTGTCGTCGACAAGTTCCGCAACGAGGCGGCCTTGTGAATCCAGCAGGTGGTAAGGATGTCGCTCAGTTCGCAGAGTTACGACCGGCCCGAGCGACTGTTGTCGTACAAGGGCTGACACCAGATCGCGGTAGGCCGCGGGTACTTCACCGATCGCGCCCTCGGACAACGACAACTGCAACTCATCACGTGCGTGGGAATCGGATCCATCGACCGGAAACTTGATATGCCAACCCTCGTCTGCACCGCCTTCCCGGCGACGCAAGGTGATGCCCCATCGGAAGAGGGTGAGGTCGTCAGTGTCGTGATAGACAGCCGTCATGGTCACGGCAGACTGTGGAGACACTGCAGAAATGCTGGGGTGACAGCCAGCCAACGGCGGAATTCGGTAGAGCGCGTGCACCCGAAGTTTCCGCTCGACCTCGCGGTGAGTGGTGGGTTCACTCACGTGAGTCTTCCTGCTGCCTTCTTGATTGCGATGAGGGTCTCTTGGAAGTCGCGCAGAGGACGACCCTCTGGGTCGAGGAGGGTTCGAGTCCAAGTGCCATCGCTGGCGAGGTGCCAGGCGGAGGTGTCTGGATCGACGGCGAGATTAAAGATCGCATCAATCTCAGCGATGTGTTCGGAGTTCTTCAGAAGAACAAGGGATTCCACACGGCGATCGAGATTGCGATGCATCAGGTCGGCCGAGCCGATCCAGACCTCGGGGTCGCCTCCGTTGAGGAACTCGTACGCGCGCGAGTGCTCGAGGAATCTGCCGAGAATACTGATTGCTTGGATGTTGTCGCTGAGACCAGGAACACCTACCTTGATGGCGCAGATTCCACGCACGAAAATGGTGATCGGCACACCCGCCTGCGACGCTCGATACAGCGAGTCGATGATGCGTTCGTCGACGAGAGAGTTGCACTTAAACCGAATGCGGGCGGGTCGCCCTGCGCGCGCATGCTCGATTTCGCGCTCGACTCGCTCGATGAGTCCACTTCGCACTGAGTGTGGTGCCACAAGAAGTCGTTGGTAGCTGGTGTTCATGGAATAGCCAGAGAGGACATTGAAGAGGTCAGAGACGTCATCACCGATCTCTGGATCGCAGGTGATGAGACCGAAATCTTCGTAGAGACGTGCCGTCTTCGGGTGGTAGTTTCCTGTGCCGATGTGGCAGTAACGCCGTAGCTGATCGCCATCGTCACGCACCACCATCGACAACTTGCTGTGAGTCTTGAGGCCGACGAGGCCATATACGACGTGCACTCCAGCCTCTTCGAGCTTGCGCGCCCACTCGATGTTGTTCTGCTCATCAAATCGAGCTTTGATCTCGACTAAGGCCAAGACCTGTTTTCCTGCTTCGGCAGCATCGATCAGGGCATCAACAATCGGGGAGTCACCGCTCGTTCGGTAGAGCGTCTGCTTGATGGCCAGTACCTGCGGATCGGCTGCCGCTTGCTCAAGGAAAAGCTGCACGCTCGTGGAGAAAGAGTCGTAGGGATGGTGAACCAGCACATCGTGTTCGCGTACAACGGCGAGAACGTCTGGCGCTGTCGACGACTCAACCTCGGCCAGATCGCGAGCCGTGCGAGGCACGAACTTAGGCTGCTTGAGGTCATCGCGTTCGATTTTGTAGAGGTCCCAGAGTCCGGTGAGATCTAGTGGGCCAGGGAGTCGGAATACCTCTTGTGGTGTCACTCCGAGTTCTTCGATAAGCAGATTGAGCACGTAAGGGTCGATCGAGTTGTCGACCTCCAACCGCACGGGTGGCCCGAATCGGCGGCGCAGGAGTTCTCGCTCGAGTGCTAGGAGGAGATTCTCAGCATCATCTTCCTCGACCTCCACGTCC
>JBIHZU010000269.1:0-2631 GCA_044240285.1 Candidatus Nanopelagicales bacterium
CTTGACCTCGATCCGGCGTCCATCGTGCGAAAGGGGCGATTGCAGCCAGGCCGGATGTTCCTTGTTGATACAGTTGGAGGTCGCATCATCAGCGACGAGGAGATCAAGTCTGGTTTAGCTGAAGTTGAGCCCTACGCCGATTGGTTGCGCGAAGGCATCGTCCATTTAGACAACCTTCCAGAGCGTGAGCACATTGTGCATACGACCGAGTCGGTAGTGCGCCGTCAACAGACGTTTGGCTACTCAGAAGAGGAGTTGCGTGTACTCCTCACTCCAATGGCATCAACAGGATTAGAGCCCCTCGGGTCCATGGGTACAGACTCGCCCATCGCGGTCCTATCAACGCGTCCGCGGCTGCTTTTTGATTACTTCCAGCAATTGTTTGCACAGGTCACTAACCCACCGCTTGACGCGATCCGTGAGGAGATCGTGACATCGTTGGGCAGTCTGATCGGTGCAGAAGGCAATCTGTTCGATGCGACACCGTCGCACTGTCGGCAGGTTCTCCTTCCGTTCCCTGTTATTGACAATGACGAGCTTGCGAAGATCCTCCACGTAAATCGTGATGGAGATATGCCCGAGTTCTCCGCTGCAAAGGTGAAAGGCTTGTACCAACACTCCGGCGGTGGGGCAGCGCTAGAGGCGAGACTGGAAGAGATCTTTGCTGAGGTAGACGAGCTCATCGCGAACGGCACGCGCTTCATCGTTCTGAGCGACCGAGACAGCGATGCCGATCGAGCGCCGATTCCGTCGCTACTGCTGTGTTCGGCAGTACACCAGCACCTAGTCCGGCAACGCAATCGCACTCAGGTAGGACTTTTGGTCGAGGCCGGCGATGTGCGCGAGGTGCATCACGTTGCACTCCTAGTCGGATTTGGCGTCTCCGCAATCAACCCCTATCTCGCCCTCGAGACCGTTGAGGACCTTGTGCGACGCAAGGTAGTCACTGGAGTTTCGCCGGAGAAGGCTATGCACAACCTCACCAAAGCGTTGGGCAAGGGCGTGTTGAAGGTCATGTCGAAGATGGGTGTGTCGACAGTTGCCTCCTACCGCGGTGCGCAGATCTTCGAGGCAATCGGACTGTCCCAAGAGTTGGTTGATCGCTACTTCACCGGTACAACCTCTCGACTCGGTGGCATCGGGCTCGATGTGATCGCCCGTGAGGTGTCGGCGCGACACGCAACGGCCTACCCGCCCACGGGAATCTCACCTGCTCATCGCCGTCTCGACATTGGCGGCGAATACCAATGGCGACGTGAGGGCGAGCCGCATCTATTTGATCCCGAAACCGTCTTTCGCCTTCAGCACGCGACACGTGAGAGCCGCTACGACGTTTTCCGCGAGTACACAGACACCATCGACGAGCAAAGCAAGCGCCTCATGACGTTGCGCGGGCTATTCGAATTTCGCACGGATGCTCGACCGCCCATCCCACTTGACGAGGTGGAGCCCATCGAGAACATTGTCAAACGCTTTTCCACGGGCGCTATGTCGTATGGGTCGATCTCTCAGGAAGCGCACGAGACTCTCGCGGTTGCCATGAACCGAATCGGAGCGAAGTCCAATACGGGTGAAGGCGGAGAGGATCCTGAGCGTTTCATTCCGATGGACAACGGAGATTCAAAGCGTTCTGCAATTAAGCAGGTTGCGTCGGGTCGATTCGGCGTAACGAGTGAATATCTCGTCAATAGCGATGACATTCAGATCAAGATGGCTCAGGGTGCGAAGCCCGGCGAGGGTGGTCAATTGCCTGGGCACAAGGTCTATCCGTGGGTCGCTAAGACTCGTCACTCGACTCCAGGCGTCGGGCTCATCTCGCCGCCCCCGCATCACGACATCTATTCCATCGAGGATCTGGCTCAATTGATTCACGATCTGAAGAATGCCAATCCAGCGGCTCGCATTCACGTCAAATTGGTCTCTGAGAATGGCATCGGCACAGTCGCTGCAGGTGTTGCTAAGGCTCATGCAGATGTTGTTTTGGTGTCTGGACATGATGGTGGAACGGGCGCGTCACCGCTGACTTCTTTGAAGCATGCGGGGAGTCCGTGGGAGTTAGGTCTTGCAGAGACTCAGCAGACCTTGCTGCTCAACAACCTTCGAGATCGCATTGTGGTGCAAGCCGATGGCCAATTGAAGACGGGCCGAGATGTCATGATCGCCGCCCTTCTTGGTGCAGAGGAGTTTGGTTTCGCGACTGCACCGCTGGTCGTGATGGGCTGCATCATGATGCGTGTGTGTCATCTCGATACCTGTCCGGTGGGGGTGGCAACCCAAAATCCTGTCCTGCGCGAGCGTTTCACGGGTCGGCCGGAGTTCGTGGTCACATTCTTCGAATTCATCGCAGAGCAAGTGCGCGAGTACCTAGCGGCGCTCGGTTTCCGCACCCTTGATGAGGCAATCGGACATGTGGACATGATTGATGCTCATGAGGCGGTTGAGCACTGGAAGGCGTCTGGTCTGGATCTCACGCCGATCCTGCATCCCACCGATGTCCCTAGCGATGCACCACGGCGCTGCGTGCAGTCTCAGGATCACGGGCTGGAAAGAGCCCTTGATCAGGAGCTGATTCGGCTCTGTGCGCCAGCTTTGGACAACGCCGAGCCGGTTCGGGCCCACCTCCCCGTCCGC
>JBIHZU010000268.1:0-2631 GCA_044240285.1 Candidatus Nanopelagicales bacterium
GGAGTAGACAGCAATCCGAGTGCGGCACCCAACGTCGCCCAATCACAATCTCAGGCCCTGAAGGATCTCCAGAAGGCCGAGCAAGTCGCCGCAGACGCCCGCACCGCTGATTGCGTCGCCGTCGGCGACGCCGCGCTCGCCCGACTCATCGCACTTATCGCTGCAAGTGAGGCCGCTCATGCCGTCGCGCTGGGGGGCGCGGCATGAACCAGTCCGAGGCCCTGATCGCCGCCATCAATGGTGAGGCTGCGGCCGTTTATGCCTACGGTCTCCTCGGACCCCAACTCGACATATCCACGCAGTCGCTCGCACGCTCCTCAATGAATGCACACCGACAACGCGAATTGTCGCTGCGCGCCAAACTCGAGGTGGTCGGCGGAGCACAGCCCGGCGCAGCCGTGGCCTACGAGCTGCCATTCCCCGTCACTGACGCGACGAGCGCTCGCGAGCTGGCTGGAGTTGTCGAGATGCGGTTGTCAGCGACATACGCAGACCTTGCGGGAGCAACTACCGGATCCGCTCGCAATGATGCGGTGCTGGGCGCCCGCGAATGTGCCGTACGCGGCATCACGTGGGGCGCACCTACCGCTGCATTCCCTGGCCTCGACTGAGGTCAGTCAAGGGCAGCTAAGTAGCTCACTGCATCGGTGAGTGCAACATCAGTGCGTTCGCCCGTGCGGCGGTCCTTAACCTCGATATTGCCGTCTGCCAGTCCTTTGCCCACTACAACAATCGTCGGCACTCCGATCAGTTCGGAGTCCTTAAACTTCACGCCAGGAGAAACTCCTCGTCGATCATCGAAGAGGACACGCACGCCAGCAGCAACGAGATCGCGGGCTATCTCCTCCGCTGCATCGAAGATCGAATCGTCCTTGCCGGTAGCGACGAGATGCACATCTGCGGGCGCAATCTCGCGTGGCCAGACCAGACCATACTCGTCGTAGTGCTGCTCAGCGATCGCAGCGACGGCGCGCGAAACACCGATGCCATAGGAGCCCATGGTGACCGTAACCAACTCACCATTCTCGTCGAGCACCTTCAGCCCTAGAGCATCCGCGTATTTGCGACCCAGTTGGAAGATGTGGCCAATCTCGATGCCACGGGCAATGAGTAGCACTTGGCCGCAACGCGGACACGTGTCGCCCTCGCGCACCTCGGCCGCCTCGATGGTCCCATCTGGGGTGAAGTCGCGACCGACGACAAGGTCATAGATGTGTTGGTCGCGGCTGTTTGCACCAGCGATCCAGCGGGTGCCCTCGACCACGCGTGGATCCACAACGAAGCGCACCCCACTCGCGGACAATTCGCCGAGGGCCTGCGGCCCGATGTAGCCCTTGACGAGCATCGGGTACTTCGCGAAATCGGCTTCCTCGAATGGGCGCGGTGCCCCAGGAGAAACAACCGCTTCGAGACGCTTCATATCGATCTCGCGATCACCAGGCACGCCAATCGCTAACGGGTAGCTACCAGCAGGTGAGTCGATCCAGAACACCACTGTTTTCAACGTGTCTGCGGCAGTCCAGTCGCCTTCGACACGACGTAGTGCGGCGTCAATGTTGGACAACGCGACGAGAGCGTCGATGGTGGGAGCCTTAGGTGTGCTCTCCACGTGAGCCGATGGTGTTGCAGAGGCATCGACGACCGGCGGGACAGGCACCGTCACCGCCTCGACATTGGCCGCGAAGTCGCAGGAATCGCAGCGTACGAAAGTGTCCTCACCAATCACCGTCGGTGCGAGGAACTCCTCACTCGCCGAGCCACCCATCGCTCCCGATGTTGCCGTCACGATTACGTAGTCCAGGCCGAGCCGATCGAAGGTCGAGATGTACGCATCGCGGTGCTTCGCATAAGACACTGCCAAACCCGCATCGTCGACATCGAATGAGTAGGAGTCCTTCATGACGAACTCGCGGCCACGCAGAATGCCCGCTCGCGGACGCGCTTCGTCACGGAACTTCGTCTGGATTTGGTAGAGAGAGACCGGGAGATCCTTGTAGGAGGAGTACTCCCCCTTCACCAAGAGGGTGAACATCTCCTCGTGGGTAGGTCCCAACAAATAGTCACTCTTCTTGCGGTCCTGCAGCCGAAAGAGCGTGTCGCCATATTCATTCCATCGATTGGTGAGTTCGTAGGGCTCACGCGGCAGGAGCGCAGGGAAGTGCACCTCCTGGAACCCGGCGGAGTCCATTTCCTCGCGCACAATTCGCTCAACATTGCGGAAGGTAAGGAAGCCCAAGGGCAGCCACGTAAAGATGCCTGGCGCCACGCGGCGCACGTAGCCAGCGCGTACGAGTAAGCGGTGGCTGGGGACCTCCGCATCAGCGGGGTCCTCACGCAACGTGCGAAGAAACAAGGACGACATCCGCAACAGCACGAGCTCTCCAGTTCGCAATGGCGCCCATACGGCGCCGGAAGGTGTCCTAGGAGGATATCGGCATCAGGAGGCGAGGAGACGGAAGCCGTCTTTGTCGGCTCCCATGGACATCACTGCAGTCAGAGTGCGCTGCCAGGAGTCCTCTTCGGTTTGGTTGCGAACTCCGCCCAGCGCGCTGAGATCAACGAGTCGGAACGGGAAGTCCTGATTGAGGATCGGAATGCCCACGGCATCCACGACACGCCAACGCCCTTCCG
>JBIHZU010000041.1:0-9312 GCA_044240285.1 Candidatus Nanopelagicales bacterium
AGGCGCGCGGCCTCCACCCAGCGACCCCGCGAGTTCATGGCTTCCACGACAAAACTACGAGCCGCGCCCACCGGATAACGCCACGCAACATTCAATGTGCCGTCGCTGAGCACCGCGCGCGGAGCTGCGGGAGCGACACCACGCACAACCGCATCGCGAGACTCAGTGAGACCCATCCAGCTTGAGCCAGTCGACGCAGACAAGGTCCAGCCCGACGGCACTCCCGGTACGGAAATGTCTCCCTCAACAGCCGTCGCACCACTGCGCCACGACAGTTGCGCACCTACCGACATAGCCGGCCCAGCGACAACACCCGAAGACCAACCCACGCCGATCTCACCGGTGAGAGTCGACACAGATGCTGCGCCAACCGAAACGGCGCCTTGACCATTGCTCGTACCGAATCTCGCGACGAACGACCCGCCCGACTTCCAGTCACCACCACTGACGCGCCAACGCCAGATGTAGGCATGCCCAGCGATCAGGTCCTTGCCGATGGTCGTACGTCCAGAGCGCACCTGGCCCACCCACGCCCACTTGCTCTTGCCGAGTGACACGTCTACAACTTCGACCTCGTTGGCCGTGGCGGTGTCGCCGCCAAAGAGCATGATCGGGCGCTGCGACAGCGCGACTCCACCGCGCACCACGGAGACGGGCAGAGTTGGCGCGACCTGACCTGAGCCGGGCACCACCGCGATGGGCCCAAGGGATTCGACTCTTGGGTCTGCATTTGCTGCTGCGGCTGGCGCAACGAGCGGCGCAGCTCCCACGAGCGAGGCCCCCACCAGCGCGAGGCCAGTGGCGCCAGCAACGGCGGCCTTTCGGGGTGACCAAGATGAGAGATAACAAGCACGGGTCAAGACGTTCTCCTCAGGTCGCGCGGCACAGGATTACCCTAACGAATCACACCACCGGGTGTCGCGTCTGAGTCGACCTTTGACTGTCCCTATGAGCAGGGGACAACTGTGGTGCGCGGACCCACCGACCCTTGAAGTTCGGCAATGGTCCCTACCGGGTTTCCGTGGATCACAAATGAGACCTCAGTTGGGGCCCACGGGCCACTGATGAGCTCTGAGAGAACAGGCCCACGCGTCATATAACTCGGGCCGCGAGAAGTCTGAAGCACAACCTCTGAATCGCCCGGGGCGTGCATCGCAGGGCTCCATGAGAGCGTGAAATCGCCATGGGAACCAAGAGTCTGTCGGACGAACGCAGCAGTGCCCGCAGTGAGCATCGCCGGGTGACACGATCCATGCGCCTTCACACCACGCTGGTAATTCACTATTCGACCGACGACTTCCTTTGCGCGCTGAGCAAAAGCGATGCGCATCCACATTGATGCCGGCACGCCAGCCGGCGGAGCTAAAGCCACAGCTCGACCAGTGATCTGCTTGTCGGCGTAGACGGACGTCACGGCTGTGTCAGTGATGTACAACCACGGCTCTACTGCGGTGACCTCACCGGCAGCAATCGTGGCCCGCACAAGAAGTCGAGCGGAGAGCGAGACATTGTTAATGATCTTCGCCCCGACGCCATTTGCCACTGTGATGGATCCATACACAGAATGGAAGGTGTGCACTGCGCCCATTACACCTTCGAGGTAGCCATAGGCAGTTGTCGAGGTCGGTAGCGGAGCATGTACGGCGATGTCTGCGTGGAACCGCACGCACGTAGGTGTCACGTGGGCTAGCACTCGTACAGGCGAACCCATACGAAGGCACGGAGTGTCCATGCTGCCACTTGGTGCAGCCTGAGCCATCGGCACCATAACTAGCGGAAGTACAGCCACAACGGCAACCACTGCACGCACAAAAAGTCTCATACTCACGAGAATAGGGCTTGCGCAGCCACGTTACTGTCGAAAGTACGGCGAGAAAAGGCGCTTAATCTCAGGCTCGGTGCTCACAAAGTCTCGATGGTGCACCGAAGTGATGCCCAATGATCTTGCTTTCTCAATATTGACCAGCATGTCGTCAAGGAATACACATGCCTCGGCAGGGTGACCGGCACGCTCGAGGGCGAGTTCGTAGATCTCGACGTCGGGCTTGCGCATCCCAACTTCACCGCTGACGATGACTTCATCGAATAGTTCGGACCACGACTCGCGCTTATACGGATTGCCCCACGAGTTGGAGAGCAACACCACGCGAACTCCAGATTGCCGCATCTGCCGGACCAGATCTTGCATCGCGTAGTCATGCTCGAGGGTGAGCCACATGCCATCAAAAAGACCCTGTTGGGGGTAGCCAATGCCGGTGCGGCGAGTCAGCTCCAACGAGATCAGCACTTCGAATTCTTCGATCGTGATCTGACCGCGCTCAATGAGTTGAAGCGGCGTGGGGAGCGCTGTCGGATCGACATCGTCGCCCCACTCGCTGAGCACCGCGTGGAAGACCTCGCGATCGACCCCCTGCTTCGAGAGCCAGCGACCAACTGGACCGCCCGTAGGCTCAGTCAGCACCCCACCCCAGTCGATGATCAGACAGTGAAAACCGCTGGAGTCATTAGCCACAGTTCACCATCCTAGGGAGACTGCCGGCGACGACTGCTCTCTGGGCATACGCTGCCACCTATGCGTCCTGGCCGGGTAGTCCTCATTGTGTTCCTTGCCCTTGTACTTAGTGCGGTCATGCTCGGCACCGGCATCACCATCGGCAACGTGGTCACCGCCAATGAGGAGCAGGCCCAACTCGATCCGTTCTACACACCTCCGGGCACGATGCCCAATAAGCCGGGCGTCATCATCCGCACGGAGGCACTCGGCGCGGATCCGCAGTTCGGCAAGGGTTATCGATTCCTGTACTCCACCACACTCCAAGACGGATCCATGGCCGTCTCCGGCGCGATGCTCTTCATTCCCGATGCCCCAGTGCCTCCCGAGGGCCGCAAGGTCGTGGGCTGGGCACACGGCACGGTCGGTCAAGGCGATGCTTGCGCTCCATCGCGAAACCCGGCTGACGGAATGAAGGATCTGTCAGGATTTTTGCCCGAGGCGATGCGGCAGGGCTGGATCGTGGTGGCTACCGACTACACCGGCCTGGGCACGCCTGGCCCCAACTTCTACCTCGTTGGCGGTCAAGAGGCGCGCGACGTCGTGTATTCCGTGCGCGCAGTTGTCGATACACCCGAATACGGCGCGGGTAAGGAATGGATCACGTTCGGCCATTCGCAGGGCGGGCACGCGGCGCTGTGGACAGGCCATCTGGCCAAACAGATCGATCCAGATCTACGTCTGCTCGGAGTCGCAGCTGCCGCACCGGCCGCCGAACTCACATCAATCACCAACGCTCAATGGAACAACGCAGTGGGGTGGGTCATCGGACCAGAGGTCGCTGTGTCGTGGCCGGCCGCGTACCCCAATCTGTCTCTCGACGGCATGGTCACCTCAGCGGGCATGTCCAACTACCAGCGACTCGCTAATGAGTGCATCACTACTGCTGCAATTGAAGGGCTCGTGCGCGCACAAGTAGGGCAAACATTCTTCACCGAATCTCCGACTCAGAATCCAGCGTGGGATGCAGTCGTCAAGGAAGAAACGCCTGGGCCGCTGCCGGCCGACATGCCGATGCTCCTGATGCAAGGCACCGCTGACACAGTGGTGCTGCCGTGGCCCAATGCTGATTTGCAGACGAGCTGGTGCGCGGCAGGCTCTCATATATCCGCGCTCTGGCTCGCAAAAATCAATCACATGACCATCGCGGTCAACTCAGGTCCCACTGCAGTGTCGTGGATGAGCGAAGTCTTCGACCGCAAGACGCCAGCGAGTAGTTGCGACTCACCTTTGCCCGTACTCGAACCGGGTCAGTAAACGCAGGTCTTAAGACGGCAAGGTCAGTGGACCGGTCTTGACCTCAGGGAAGTAGTTCTGGCCGATGCCAGAGGATCGCTTGGGGATCATGACCGAGCGAAGCCAGGACACACACTCATCACCGTCTTGATTGACGCCTCGGGTACGCATTGTGATGATGCCCATGGTTGGGCGCGACGAACTCTCGCGCGTCTCCAAGCAGATCGACTCGGCGTACATCGTGTCTCCCACGTAGACCGGGTGCGTCAACTTGATGTCATCCCAACCAAGGTTGGCGACGGCATTCTGGCTCATGTCGATGACGGAGAGTCCGAGGACGAGTGCGACCGTCAGCCCGGAGTTGACGATGATGCGTCCGCCCGTGATCGGATTGGACTGCGCGAGGTGCGCATTGAAGTGGTTCTGATTGGTGTTGCACGTCAACAACGTGAACCATGTGGAGTCGGCCTCGTTAATGGTGCGGCCGAACGGATGCTGGTAGACGTCGCCCACGACGAAGTCCTCAAAGAATCGGCCGAGCTCGGCCGGATGCACGGTAGCCATGCGGGAATCATTCACCAACGGGATAGCGAGCCTCAGCGGGGGGTCGTGAAGGTGTGACGCGAGTCAGTTGTCGTCGCGACGACGACGCCAGCGATCTTCAAGCCGCGAACTCAAGCCCGGCTTCGCACGCTTGGTTGAGGGATGACGCGGGTTGCCATCTCCGGCGGCCTCCGCGGTCGCGGGCTTGCCGCGGAATCCGGCGTAAGTGAGCAGAGCGCCCATGAGCATGACCACAAATCCGAGAACTCCGACAGCGATCACACTGGTGACAGCACCAACCATCATCACCAAAACACCGAGGAGAAAAGCGATGACTCCGAGCGCAGCACGACCACGATTGGGTTTGGTGCCAGAGTTCTGGCGCAATGCGGTAGCGAACTTGGGGTCCTCTGCGTAGAGGGCCTTCTCCATCTGCTCCAGCAGACGTTGTTCATGCTCAGACAGTGGCATTGCTACCTCCCCTCTTCACCTCAAGGATACGCCGTTCAGTGCTCCCATGGGAACCCCCTGACTCTACTCCCGTCCCGCCGCAATGGCTTCCTGAGCGGGTAGCCAGTGGCCGGTCAATCGCCGGGACCGGGATCCACGAGGCGGGCCGGCTGAACCACCGAGTGGCCATAGCGTGCACGTAGTCGGTCGGCGGCCTGCTCCGCAGCCCGCCAATCAAGGGTGGCGGGGGCGTCACCGGGCACATCGAAGGTCAATTGCCGCTCTCCCCCATCGGCCTGGATTAAGCCCTCGAGTCGGACCCCGACGAGTCGGATTCGAACCCGCTGAAGGCCGAGAGCGTCATAGAGCTCAGCGGCCACGTCGTAAATCTCGCGCGCGACATCAGTCGGTTCTGGCAGTGTGCGGGATCGAGTCAGAGTGCTGAAGTCGGCCATCCGGACCTTGATCACGACAGTGCGGCCTACAGAACCATGTGAACGCAGCCGAGCGGCGACCTTGTGCGAGAGGCGCAGGAACTCCCGCAGCACGACCTCCGGGTCGTCGATGTCGCGCGCGAAGGTCTCCTCGGCACCCATACTGCGCTCGCCTACATCAGGCGTAACCGATCGTGGATCACGACCCCAGGAGAGTTCAGCCAGATGGGTCCCAGCCGCGTTGCCGAGTGCTCGGCGCAAAGTCTCGACGGACGTATGCGCAATGTCGCCCACAGTGCGCAGGCCCAGTCGCACGAGCACCTCTTCGGTCTTCGCGCCGACACCCCACAATGCCGCGACAGGAAGGGGATGCAGGAACTCAATGACCTCATCACCCGGCACGACAAGTAGACCATCGGGCTTGGCGCGCGTTGAGGCGAGTTTGGCAACAAACTTCGTGGTCGCAACACCGACCGAGCAGGTGATGCCCTGCTCATCGTGGACTCGCGCGCGAATCAACTCACCGATGCGCGAGGGCGCTCCGAGCCGGCGCACGGCACCCGCAACATCGAGGAATGCTTCATCAAGACTGAGTGGTTCGACCAACGGAGTCACAGAGTTAAAAATCGCCATCACGCCCGCGCTCACCTCGCTATAGCGATGATGCTGGGGCTCAATCACTGTCGCATTTGGGGCAATGCGTCGGGCTCGACTCATCGGCATTGCGGAGTGAACTCCGAGTGCGCGCGCTTCATAAGTGGCAGAGAGCACCACTCCTCGGCTACCGCTGCCACCGACAATGACGGGAGTGCCCACAAGTTCGGGCCGAGTGAGCAACTCTACGGACGCATAAAACGCATCCATATCGATATGCAGGATCGTGCAACCCGCGTCGTCGGAGCCGAGTCCGGTGGGGCCGGACTGCCGACGGATCTGACTGCGGCTCATAGGAGCATCATCCGCTGCTCCCCGGACTCGCGTGCCACAACCGTCTCGCGCGCGTGTCGTCGCCAGCCGGTCGAATATCGGCATATGGGGACTGCTTGAAGCTACTCGCGTGCAAAAGCACCCGCCGACTGCGCGGCGCCTCTGCCGTGGGGCCATCGACCTGGTGTCGAATATAGGACTCCACAGCAGCGATGCCACCCGATTGCCACGCAGCATGCGCGCCACTGAGCTCCCAACATCCAGTCGCCCGGATGGACACTCCGCGCGGCCCGGTGCGGCGTACGTGTCCACGAATAAGCAATAGCCACGAATGAAAGACCGTCGAGGCATACGGCCCCTGCGCGTCCTCAAAGAAAGTGGCATCAATCGGGCCGGTCGAATCATCAAGCGTCGCGAAGATCACTCGTCGCCCAGAACGTACGGGTGGAGTCTGCACTGCGACCTTGACCCCAGCGATCCAGATCTCTTGCTCAGAACGACAACTCAGCAATTGGGAGGATCGTGTGATGCCTAGGTTGCGTATCATTGGCGCATAGAACTCCATGAGGTGGTGACTGGCGTCGAGACCCAGCACATCGAGTTCGGCGCGCACACGTTCGGCTGCGCTGAGGTCAGCGAGCCCAGTCGAGATCGGGATGTCTTCTGCTCCACCGATATCAAAAGCGAGTTGATCAGCGGTCGCTGTGCGCCGTCCGCCTCTCAGCCGGTCAAGATCGGCGACCTGCAATAACAGATCTCGTCGCGTCACTCCCCGACGTGACGCGGTGGACGAGATGCGATAGACCGAATCAAATCCGCCAGCGAGTACGAGCCGTTCGACCACCGGCCGGGAGACACGGGCACGCTGCCAGAAGTCGGGTAGCGAGACATAGGGCTGAGCACCGACTATCTGCTCAACCTCGGCCTCACTGATGCCCTTGACCTCGGCAAGTGACAGCCGTAGCCCACGCGGCTCACCGTCCTGAGTGGACTCGACGCGATAGGTCGCATGTGAATAGTTGACATCGAGCCCGAGAATTTCGATGCCCATCACGCGCGCATCATCGAGAATAAGCCGCTTGGGGTACATGCCCGGATCGTGCGTCAGCACTCCGGCATAGAACGCCGCCGGATAGTGCGTCTTTAGCCACGCTGATTGATAGGTGGGCAACGCAAACGCGGCCGCGTGCGCCTTGCAGAAACCAAAAGAAGCAAAAGCACGCAGCACTTCCCAGACCTTCTCGACCGTGACCAAGTCGTAGCCACGACGCAATGCCGCGGGATAGAACCAGACGCGTACGTCGTCAATCGCCGCTGGACTGCCCATGCTGCGTCGCGTCTCATCAGCTTCGGCCAGCGTGCAGCCGGTCATGATCGACACGATGCGTAGCACCTGCTCGTGGAATACAACGACCCCGAATGTCTCAGCGAGTGCGGGCCGCAGATCATCGTGGATGTAGATCGGATCATTCCAGCCCTGTCGAGCCCGAAGAAATGGTGTGATCATGTCGGACTTGATCGGGCCGGGCCGGAAGAGCGAGATGTCGATAATGATGTCGTTGAACGTATCTGGAGCGAATTTGCCGATGAGTTCACGTTGACCAGGTGACTCAATCTGAAAGCAGCCGAGAGTCTTCGAGGACTGGATGAGTGCGAATGTCGCCGGATCATCTAGGGACACATCATCGATCTCAACATGTGTGCCTTGCACCCGAATTACTTCATCGAGAGTGTGCGCCATCGCCGATTGCATGCGGATGCCAAGGACATCGAGTTTGAGCAGACCGAGCTCTTCGACATCATCTTTGTCGAACTGACTCATTGGGTAACCCGCTGCGCTTTGCTCAACCGGAGTGCGATCGAGCAGGGTCGCATCAGAGAGCAACACACCACACGGATGTAGTGCGATATGGCGCGGGAGACCATCAAGTCCTTCGACGAGATCTATCAGATCATCAAGATCGCCACGTCGGGCAAGTTGGGCGAGACCTGAACCGCGTACCTCAGGCAGGTCGGTGAGTGCAGTGCGCAGATCACGGGCTCGAATATGCGGAACTGCCTTAGCAAATGTGTCGATCTCACCCCGTGGCAGACCCAACGCTGCCCCGACATCACGGATTGCGTGGCGTGCGCGGTAGGTCTCCATCATCGAGACGCAGGCGGTGCGCTCGGTGCCGAAGCGATGAAAGATGAGGTCGTAGACCTCCGTGCGCCGGGCAGACTCCACGTCGATGTCAATATCGGGTAGCGCGCGACGTAGTGGTGAGAGAAAGCGCTCCATCAACAGGCCATAACGCATCGGGTCGACCCCGGATATGCCTAGGGCGAAGTTGATGAGACTGCCGGCACCGGATCCACGTGCGGCGACTCGAATGCCAGATCGGCGCGCAAGATCGACGACTTCACCGACAGTCAAGAAATAGGTGGCAAAACCAAGCTGCTCGACAATCGACAACTCGTCGTCAAGTCGCTCCTGCGCGGCGTTGTGCTCCCACACGGGATATCGGGAATTGATGCCAGCTTCACAGCGATGACGCAACACACGCGCAGCTTCATGATCGGCGCGACCAAGCAGAACTTCGGCCTCTGGCACGTGAATCTCGCCAATGCCGAGATCACGTTCGGGATCAAGCACACAGGATTGAGCAAGTGTCGCAGTGTCATACATCAATTGCGTGGCTCGACTAGACGACAGTCCAGCAGCGATCGCTATCTCTGTCGCGATCGCGTGCATTTGGGCTGAGTCAATGAGATAGCCCTCGCTGTTGGCACGATCACGGTGCCGACTATCGAGAGGAACAAGCCGACGAATGGCATCGAGTACGTCGACCATGCGCGCTTGATCGGGAGTGGCGTAACGAACCGCATGGCTGAAGACCACGTCGATGCCTTGGCTATCGGCCCAACCGAGCATGCGAGCAGCGAGTGCAGTCGACAGCGAGCCATTTGGGGCGCGATGACTCGTGACCGCGATGCGCAGATCACATTGCTCACGCCATGGTGCGACTGCCGCAGTGGCGAGATCGGGCCGATTAACCGCAAGTGCATGGCCTACCTCGGAGTCATGACCGAGTAGAACAACGAGACCACGAGTGTCAAGATCGGGCGCATCCGTGATTGACAGTCGGGGATCACCACGCTCGGCATGCGCAATGCTGACGGCACGACACA
>JBIHZU010000270.1:0-2617 GCA_044240285.1 Candidatus Nanopelagicales bacterium
TGGATGAGCGCACAGGCTTGTAGGAATTCCAACGAAGCCGCAGCGGTGAGTGCTTCGGGAGAGTTGGCGCCGCCTGCGCCCCGCCATCCCCAGTAGCAAAATGCCGGACGAAGACGTTTGCCGCCGGAGAGGAGATCTGAGACAGCCCCATGCATGGGGAGGACCTCGGAGCTGATGTTGGCGAGGTAGCTGCGCTGACGAGCGAGGAAGCCGTCGACCGCGACACCGACGCGTTGACGGAGGTCCTCAACATCGAGAGGGGACGCAACGGACATGGGTGCAGCCTACGTGCAGGCTGGGATACCTGCCATCTTGCTCCTAGCGGGACTCGGCGGAACCGATCAGAGTCGAGACGATGTCTGAACTCATGCCTACTAGGGGCAGGCCACCCCCAGGATGTGCAGAGCCTCCGGCGAGATAGAGACCGGGGATGGGTGAGGCGTTAGTGGGGCGCAGGAAGGCGGCCCGGGCCCCATTGCTGCTGCTGCCGTAGATGGAACCGCCGGGTGCACGCGTGTCGTGCGCTAGATCAGCGGGAGTCCGTATCTCACGCCACAGCATTCGCTCACGCAAGTCGACCCCACGTTGCGCTAGAACAGAGAGGACGTGATCGGCGTACGCCTCGCGTCGGCCGGGCGCAGTCCAGTCGTAGCAGCCACGGCCCTCACCTTGTCGCGGTGCATTTATGAGAATAAACCACGATTCGCTGTCCGCATTCGGGCGCATCGCGTCGTCGTTGGGGACACATGCGTAGATCGTCGGATCATCGACCGGACGAGCATCACGTCCAAAGATCGCATCAAATTCGGCATCGTAGTTTGATGGGAACCACACATTGTGGTGACGAATTCCCGGTGTTGTGCCACGTGCAGCGATCAGCATCACGAAGCCCGAAAGGCTTGGAGTCGCCTTACGTAGTTTCTTTAGTGCACGTGTGGCGCGGGGATCGTGGACTAAGTCGCGATAGAGGTGGGTCGCATCAGCGTTAGCCACCACAAGATCACTCTCGACCACGCCATGGCTTGTGTCGACGCCAGCAACGCGCCCGTCGCGCAGGAGTACTTCTTGTACGTCGGTCCCATAGCGGAACTCCACACCGCGGTCGTGGCAGCGTTGCTCGAGTGCGGTGCCGAGGGTACGCAGCCCACCCTTGAGGTGCCAGGCCCCGAACTCCTGCTCGACGTACGGCACTGTCACGAGAGCCGCGGGTGCGCGGCGAGGATCGGAACCGGTGTATGTCGCATAGCGATCTAGTAAAATTCGAGCACGCGGGTCGCTGAGATATTGGGCCCCAATTTTGCGCAGCGAGGAGAAAGGCGCGACCGTACGGATGTCGTGACGATTGCGCGCAAGACTGATCAAGTCTCCAACGCCGGTGAGTGGCGACTCGAGGAAGGGTCGGCGCGTAATTCGCCATACTTCGCTTGCACGTGCCATCAGACGTAGCCAATCGTCACCTGCCTGCCCGCCGAGCCCGTCTCCGATAGCCGCGGCGCACCGAGCAGGGTCGACGCCAGGCATCTCGATCCGCGAACCATCTGCAAATCGATAACCAAATGCGGTGTCGAGCGGCACTATGTCAACCGACTCTTCCAGCGGTTGGCCAGTGATGTTGAACAGGTGGCGGTAAACAGCGGGGAGTGTGAAGAGACTCGGGCCAGTGTCGAAGACAAAGCCGTCACGGGCCAGAACGCCGAGTTTGCCCCCGTACGTCTCGGATTGTTCGATCACAGTGACCGAGTGGCCCTTCACCTTCAGGCGCACCGCACTCGCCAGGCCAGCCATGCCTGCGCCAATCACCACGATGCGCGCCATGGCAGCAGCCTACGAGTGGGGTTGCTATTGCGGGAGAGTGCGTCCGCGCCAAGTCGCGATGCCCTTGCGGCGACGGCGGTAGGACTCGATGGCAAGCGTGCCGAAAGCAGCTATGGATACGGGTTGTGTCAGTGCATCGGGCCACACGCGCTCGCCGGTCTTGCGAGCAACGATCCAGCGGCCGGTGATGCTGCTGGCATAGCCAAGTGCGCCCCACGCTCGGGTGCGACGATCTTTGGCGACTATTGCAAAAACGGGCGGGAGTACGAAGCCGACCGCCATCACGCCAAGGATGCCCACGATTCCTGCTGCTGAGCCAAAGACAGCGCCGACGTTTTTGGTGTAGCCCTCGATGACTTCGGACGAACTGGTGTACATGCGGCACTGCGCGAGTTGAGAACCGTTGACGGGGAGACCCCGGAAGCCATGCTGTTTGAAGGCGCGCATGATGCCGACGTCATCAACTACATTGTCGGCGACTGAAGTGTGTCCACCAATGGCTCGGTACGCACCGGAATCAACGACGATGAATTGGCCCACTGCAGCAGAAAGCGATGCAAATGGGGAGTTTTCTGCTGGTCCAATCGGAATCAACGCCATCCACGACCAATTGACCAGCGGTTGAGTGATGCGCTCTGCCGGAGTGATGGCGATTTGCGTGGGGTAGGGGGAAACAATGTCGAGACCGCGAGCCCGCATCATCTCGATAGCTGACGCCACTGCGCCGGGGCGAAGCACGACGTCGGCATCGACGAACACGAACACATCACCGGTGGCCTCGAGCGAGAGTCGATGGCACGCC
>JBIHZU010000271.1:0-2614 GCA_044240285.1 Candidatus Nanopelagicales bacterium
CCAGTGAGGCACCGATCTCACGGGCAATCTGCGCAACTTCGAGGGTGTGCGTGAGTCGTGTGCGTGGGTAGTCGGCTTCACCCGCAGATCGCACCTGTGTCTTAGCGGCCAGACGTCGCAAGCCCACCGAATGCAAGACTCTGGCGCGGTCACGAGCAAACTCTGTGCGCTGGAACCGCTTGATCGGTTCTTGAACAAATCGCTCAACGTCTGCTTCGGTGTAGCCGTCCACTCAGCCCCCAGACACAGACAACTCGGCGTGACGAAGTTCGGCGGTTGCCTTCTCATCCACGTACGGACTATCCAACCATCCATCAGGCAAGGTAGGCGGTCGTTCGCCACCCGTGCGACCACGCGGCCCGGCGAGTACTTCTGTGTTGGCTTCCTGATCAATGTCGATCTGACTGAGTAGGTCATCGAGTTCGGCGAGGGTGAACACCATGCTGAGAGCGTGGCGGATCTGCTGTCGCACGCTAAAGCCCTTGAGGTACCACGCCATGTGCTTACGCATATCGCGGCAGCCCTTGCCTTCGCCGTAGTCGATGGACAACAGCTCTGCATGACGCTTTAGAGTCGCCAGAACATGACGTAGATCGGGGTCAGGTGAGACAGTTTCGCCTGCGAACGCTTGAGCAAGCTGCCCGAAGAGCCACGGCCGCCCGAGACAACCACGCCCCACCACTACACCTGCGCAGCCGGTTGTCTCGACCATACGCAGCGCATCTGCTGCGGTCCAGATGTCGCCATTGCCCAGCACAGGCGTGCCCAGTGGTGCGAGATGCTCGACCAACCGCGCGATGGTGTCCCAGTCTGCGCGTCCTGAATACATCTGCGAGGCCGTACGCGCATGCAACGCGACCCAGGCCACGCCCTCTTCGGCAGCAGCACGGCCCGCATCGAGATAGGTGATGTGATCGGCGTCAACTCCGACGCGCATCTTCACCGTGACGGGCACTCGACCATCAGCGGCCTTAACTGCCGAGGCAACAATCTCCCGAAAGAGGTCACGCTTCCACGGCAATGCACTGCCGCCACCACGCCTGGTGACCTTGGGCACCGGGCAGCCGAAGTTCATGTCGATGTGGTCACAGCGATCTTCGTCAAGGAGCAGACGCACCGCCTCGCCCATCACGTATGGGTTTACTCCATAAAGCTGTACCGAGCGAGGCGACTCATCTGTGCCGAAGGTGACCATGTCGAGAGTCTCGGCATTGCGCTCGATCAACGCCCGCGAGGTGACCATCTCTGAGACGTAGAGACCAGCGCCAGCTTCGCGGCACAATCTACGAAACGCCCGGTTCGTAATCCCCGCCATGGGAGCCAGCACGACGGGCGGATCCACCGTCAAAGCTCCGGCACGGAGTAGCGTCACCTGAGGATTCTCCCTCAACGACCGTTGGGGCAGGTGCAGGAGGTACACATGTCGACCGCAGCCGGCACGATTCTGACGGGAAAGCGTCGTTGGTTTGCCCTGATACCCGTCGCGCTCGGCGTCGCGATGATCATTCTCGATGCGACCGTGGTCAATGTCGTCCTGCCCACCCTCATCAAGGAAGTCGGCCTCACCACGACCGATGCCGAATGGGTCACCGCGGCATACTCGCTCACCTTCGCTTCGCTGCTCATCGTTGCCGGGCGTCTCGCTGACAGATTCGGTAGGCGCCTGATCTTCGTGATCGGTCTGGTGGTCTTTGTCGTCTCCAGCGTGCTTGTCGCGATGTCCGACAGCCCAGTGAGCATCATTGGAGCTCGCGCCCTGCAAGGTGTGGGCGCCGCGATGATCCTGCCGTCTTCGTTGTCGATTCTTAATTCCGTTTTCGTGGGCAAGTCACGTGCCGCGGCCTTCGCAGTGTGGGGCGCGACGATCGGCGGTATGGCGGCTATGGGCCCACTCGTCGGCGGCTGGCTAACGACCGACTTCTCGTGGCACTGGGCGTTCTTGATTAACGTACCGATCGGCGTTGTGGTCTTGATCGGTGCGCTTGTCTTCGTGCCAGAGACGAAGGACAAGGCTTCTGCGAACGGCGCAGATGTCCTCGGCATCCTGTTCTCCACTCTCGGACTTCTGGGCGTCGTTTTCGCTCTCATTGAAGGCCAACGCTACGGCTGGGTCATCGCTACACAGGAATTCACGGCCGGACCCATCACCTGGAGCGCAGGCGCAATATCGATCGTCTTTGTCTCGCTGATCGTCGGCGTCGCGAGTCTCGTAGCTTTGCTCTTCGTTGAGCGCTCACGCGTCGCATCCGGCAAGGCAGTTATCTTCGACTTGCGACTGTTCAAAATCCGTTCTTTCGCCGCGGGTAACGTAGTCGCACTCGTCGTAAGTCTCGGCGAGTTTGGCCTGCTGTTCACATTGCCGCTCTTCTTGCAGTCCGTACGTGCCTACACGGCACTGGAGACTGGCGTCATCCTGCTTGCTCTAGCCGTTGGCTCCTTCGTGGCTTCGGGCGCTGGTGCGGCCATGGCTCAACGCATTGGTCCGGTGCGTGTTCTCCAGATCGGCATGGCATTGGAGGCGCTAGGCATCATCGGCTTGGGCTTTGCTATCTCCACGACTGTCGGCGGTTGGGGCCTAGTGCCGTGGTTGTTCCTGTATGGCCTGGGTGTGGGG
>JBIHZU010000042.1:0-9244 GCA_044240285.1 Candidatus Nanopelagicales bacterium
CGTCTGCTCCTGGTGGCTGATCCGCGTCCGTTCCCGGCGGCTGATCCGCGTCTGCTCCCGGCGGCTGACTAGGTACCCGCCAAGACCTAACCGCGCAATCAGTCAGTTGCTCAGTTGTGGCACTTCGCCCAGTCCAGTTGCTCAGTTGTGGCACTTCGCCCAGTCCAGTTGCTCAGTTGTGGCACTTCGCCCAGTCCAGTTGCTCAGTTGTGGCAAGTTTTTGCTGTACTGAAGTTGCCACAACTGAGCAACTGAGAAATTCGCAGTGCCACAACTGAGCAACTGAGCCCGTACCCGGAGTTCAGACTCTCGTTGCCCGGTTGTGGCAACTTTTTGGGTGTTGAAAGTTGTCACAACAGGGCAACGTGGGAAATTCGAGTGCCACAACCGGGCAAAGACTTAGCGTGTGTGACGGGTGGACTCATGGGTAGGGAGTTTCGTCTGTTTGCTCCCAACGGTTGATCAGTGTTTGCTCCCAACGGTTGATCAGTGTTTGCTCCCGGCGGCTGATCAAGGTCTGCATCCGGCGGCTGACCCGCGTACGCGCTTAAACCGCAGCAGGCGACCAGTCAGTGAAGGTTGCTGCTTGGCCGGGGCCATTCACGAAGGTCCACAGGGTCGCGTTGTGAATCATGAAGCGAGATCCGTCGAGTGCCTGTCTTTCGCCGCTGTAGTCAAGGACCACGCCGGTGGCCAGTGCCGCATCCAGCGCCGACGCGCGTGCATCGCGGTGCTCAGGCGCAGCACTCAACCGCGACGGCATTCCGATCAACTGATCGACCGAGGTCCTCCACAGTACGGCGGCTGCCTCGTTGGCGTAGGTGAACACGGGGTCGGCTGCCCCATCATGTGCGAGTACTACCGCCTCGAGTGCATCAAGTCGGTGTGAATCCTCGAGGTCATCACCAGTCCGCGGGATGAGTTCGTGTCCGACGCGCACGGAGTAACTATCGAGCAGTTCTCGGATGAGTTCAGCGCGCGACATAGCCACCGTCGACAGTGAACACGCCCCCGGTGCAGAACGACGCGGCGTCACTGAGCAGCCAGCACACGAGTTCGGCGACTTCATCCGGCGCGCCAAGGCGGCCCAAAGGATGCAATGCAGCGGTGGCGGCGTATGACTCCGGTGTGCGACGGCCAGCGACCAAGGGAGTGTCGATATAGCCGGGCGCGACAGCGTTGATTCGGATCCCGTCGCCTGCGTGGTCGAGAGCTGCTGCTTTGGTAAGTCCGATCACGCCGTGCTTGGCGGCAACATATGGCGCTGAGCCGTTTTTGCCTACTAGACCCATGATCGACGACATGTTCACAATCGAGCCACCGGAAGTCATCGCAGCGATTTCGGCGCGCGTGCAGTAGAACACGCCATCAAGATTGACCGCCATCACGCTGCGCCAGGCATCCGTCGTTGTGTGACCGACCGGAGCCGAAGGGGACGCAATGCCGGCGTTGTTTACGGCACCATCGAGGCGGCCGTATCGCGTGAGGATCGCCGCCACGGCGTGATCAACGGCGTGCGGATCGGCGACATCCAAGGTCAGCGCTAACGCGTCACCGCCTGTTGCCTCGATCTGGGCGACTACCGAGGCTGCGGCGGCACCGGATATGTCAGCCACAGCCACCGCTGCTCTGCGGGCCGAGGCCAGCAGCGCGCACGCGGCGCCGATCCCGGCACCCGCTCCGGTGACGAGGATGACCTTGCCGTTGAGGTCCAGCTGCATGTACGCCCCTAAATGTGTTGCGTTCGACACTAGCCCAAGTCTTCCCACCGGCACCATGAGCCGTCATTATTGAGCCATACTCCCGAGGAGGACAACCATGCTCACCAAGCGCTCCGTATTTGAACCCAGTGTGTGGCAAAAGGACGAGCTCTACGCTGAGGCGATCGCTTCAGATGAGCGCCTGTGGGTCCCCGCTTCGCAGGAGGGCGCGTGGTTGCGCCCACTGATCTTCGACACATCGCAAGGTATGTGGGTCAACATCACCCGCATCCGCAAAGAAGGCTTTATCAGCCGTCACGCGCATCCCTCGCCCGTGCACGGCATGGTCCTCAAGGGCTCGTGGTACTACGCCGAACGCGATTGGGTAGCTACCGAGGGCACCTATATCTTCGAACCGCCTGGCGACGTACACACGCTCATGGGCACCGCGGAGGAGTCCTACACCCTGTTCATGATTCACGGCACGCTCGTCGAACTCGACGAGGACGGCAAGCCGATCAAGTATGGCGACGTCTTCAATCGGATTGAGCAGGCAGCTGATCACTTCGAGAACGTCGGCCTCGGCCGCGACTTCGTCAAGCAGTTCATCCGCTAACGCGAGAGGACCCCGGAGCAACTGTCCCGGGGTCCTCTCGCGTTATGTGGTTATGCCTTGGGCTGCGGAGTCCAGCGCAGGTAGGGCTTAACTTCTTCTACTTCACCGAAACGTGCGCGGGCGTCGTCGGTTGACATCGCGGGGGACACGATGACGCGGTCGCCCGGCTTCCAGTCGACTGGTGTCGAAACCGGAGCACTGTCGGTGACCTGCAGAGCGTCGATCACACGGAGGATTTCATTGAAGTTGCGGCCGACCGACTTCGGGTAGGTGAGTGTGAGACGCACCTTGTTGTTGGGGTCGATGATGAATACCGAACGCACAGTCGACGTGTCGCCTTCGCCCGGGTGGATCATGTCGTACGCCTCGGACACGGCACGCGACTCGTCGGCGATGATCGGGAAGTTGAGGTCAGTGCCACCTACGTCGCCGATGTCACCAGCCCAGCCACGATGCGACTCGACGGGATCAACAGAGACCGCAATGGTCTTGACGTTGCGCTTGGCGAACTCTGACTGCAGTGCAGCTGTGCGCCCGAGCTCGGTGGTGCAGACCGGGGTGAAATCAGCGGGGTGACTGAAAAACACTGCCCATGCGCCCTGCTTCCAGTCATGGAAAGTGATGGCGCCTTCTGTGGTCTCTGCAGTGAAGTTGGGGGCCACATCGCCCAAGCGGATCGACACGTAGTGCTCCTTCATAGGTGTACGGAAACTTTCGCGCGGTTCTCACGCGACTGCCCTAAGCCTCTCAGGCGATACGCCGAAAGATCAAATCGGGTAAGGGTTTTTCCGTCATGGAGTGCACACTCTTAGTTGTTGCGGATTGTTTGCAAGTATCGCAATGATGGATCACTTGCTGCGATCTCACGTTCGGTAGATCCGCACTTTGAGAAGCCCCTCCTGCGGTGGGGCAGGAGTAGCCCAAAGGGCCACAAGAATTCGTACCGGTTGACCTTTGGTGACGATTGTGACGCCGCCACAGGCACTTCGTTTGATCACCACTGCGTTGTCATCCACCGAAAACCCAGCAATCCCGGTCCAGTCAATGTAGGCGCGCACGG
This sequence comes from Candidatus Nanopelagicales bacterium, assembly GCA_044240285.1. Taxonomy (GTDB): domain Bacteria; phylum Actinomycetota; class Actinomycetes; order S36-B12; family S36-B12; genus CAINMH01. The sequence goes on from JBIHZU010000042.1 coordinate 3,377, forward strand.
CGTGACCGCGATTGGTCTGCACCCCGCAAGGCAAGATTCGGGTGCGCCCATTGGGAGTTACTGCGCTCGGGAATCCGGCGTATTGGGTGATGCGTTGAGGGTTCTTAGCCATCTGAATACCACTGAGTGTCCGCCACCAACTGGATTCGGCTTCAGATCGAACAGTCTTGATACGAACCTGCCAGCTCTTGGTGGCATCAAGACCGCTGATCACGTACGAGTGGGCACGAGTCCAAGCGGTGTTTCCTGCTGTGTAAGTGCCACCCGAGTTTGTCCACTCGATGTGAAAATTGATCGGCAGTCCGTAGGGGTCAGTAGGTGTGCTCCAGCGCAAGAGGATGGACCGGTCTCCCGCGATGGCTGTGACATCTCGCGGTGGCGATGGGCGAAGGCGTCCGCCGGGGTTCGCAGTAAATACAGGTCCGAGGGCAGACCAAGCTCCCCACCCGTTCTCGTTGAGTGCGCGCGCCTGGAGTCGGTAGGTCATGAACGGCATGAGGGTGTACGACACGACTTTGTCGCTCTCGGGCACACAGGTTGGTTCTTGCGGTGTGCATTCGTCATTCCAGCCCAAATCGATCCACGTATTTCCGTTGTCCTTCGTTGCGCGAAGTCCATAGCCGAGCAACATCACGCCACCGTCGTTGACGGGTGGGTTCCAATCCACGAACGTGCGTTCACCGTCGGAGCTAGTTCACACACCATGGACATCAAGGGGAGGGCCGGGCACGGTGCTCGCAGCCGCTGGCGAGGAAATCCCAACCATCGCCAGACTGGTCGCCATAGCGACGATGGCAAGAACGTGACGAATCCTCATATCTGCAGAGTATTCCTGTGCCTGCTGGGATGCCGTCCCCACAAGTGGACGCGACTTGCGCGAAATGCTGGGCAACGTGTGACGGAGTCGGCAGGATGGTTGCGTGCCCGGACCGAGCAAGACCCTCTCACCCCCATTGCCGCGCAGCTCCAAGCTGCTCATCGGCCTCTTCGCATTGTTGACGATCCTCAATGTGGCGGGTGCGTTCCTGTCGGATAAGTCGCTGCAGCACTACACCAAGCCACTACTCATGCCAGTGCTGCTTCTGGCTGTCCTGTTCGCGGCCGGGGCCGCCTTACGAGGATTTGTGGGGCTCTGGCTTGTCATCGGTATGTTCTTCGGCTGGCTTGGTGATTTAGCACTCATGGGATCCGGCGACGTGTGGTTCGGCCTCGGCATGGGCGGATTCCTCATCATGCAGATTTGCTACATCGTGGCACTCCTCCGCATCGGACGACCCGGATTCGTGCGTGCCTGGCCGTTTGCCTCGGTGCCCTACGTCTTGCTCTGGATCGTTATGAACTTCTTCCTCTGGAGTGCTGCGGGGACCTTCGCCGTCCCGGTGCTGATCTACAGTGCGGCCTTGGCCCTTATGGGGATCCTCGCTCTCAACGCAGTCTTGGCGATGAAGCACTGGTGGATCGCGTTGGGGGGTCTGCTCTTTGTGATCTCAGATGGAGTGCTGTCCCTTGCGGCCTTCAATCGCATCCCCGATTCGTCGTGGACCGATGCCGTGGTGATGTCGACCTACTGCGCCGCTCAGCTGATCATTGCGATCAGCATCGCTCGATGGGTCCGAACAGCAGACGAAGTACGTCGCGGCTGAGTAGTCTTCGAGAGTGAGCGCCCCCTCTGTGTATAAGCCTGTCCGCGTTAAGTCCACCTGGATCACCTATCTGCTGATGGGTGCCTACGGCCTTTGGGTCTACACATTTGGTGCCACGCAGGTGCTATTGCGAGAAGAGCAGGGCACGTCGCGAACCATTGCGGCCCTGCATGGAAGTGCGTGGGCGCTTGGTCTCGTGATCATGTCCTTCTTCAATGCGCGCGTCACTGCGGCGCTCGGACGTGGCAAGACCATGCGACTTGGTGCCTTGATCATGATTCTCGGCGCATTGCTCTACACGAGTGGCTTGCCCACCGCTGTCACACTTTTCGCGACAGTCGTCGTAGCAATCGGTGGTGCGCTTGTGATCGCGGGCGTGAGCGCATTTCTCTCCATGCAGCAGGGGCTGGCGGCTCCGGCGTCGCTCTCGGAGGCCAATGGAATCGGCGCGCTTCTCGGGCTAATTGGTGCCTTCACTGTTGGGCTTTTCGTGATATTGACTCTGGGCTGGCGTCCGGCCGTCTGGTTATTGGTGGTCTACCTCGTCATTCTCGAATTGGTACGTGGGCGCAACGTGGCCGAGTACAACATCGGCGAGATCGCCCATCAGGCTGGACGTGTGCGGGATCTTCCGCCCATCTTTTGGTGGACGGCCTTCACCATGTTGCCGGCGGCGGGTGTGGAGTACTGCGTTGCCCTGTGGAGTGCAGATCTCCTGCAAGATCGCGGCAACCTGGGTTCTGGCGCAGCTGCGGCTGCGCTCGCCTGCTTCGGCGTCGGTTTGACGCTCGGACGTTTCCTCGGCGGCCGTGTTGCTGAGCGAGTAGATCCAGAACGACTCCTCGCAGGCGCCTTCGCAGTATCGGGCGTGGGCCTACTCATCTTGTGGACCACCTCGAATCCGGTGGTGATGATGATCTTGTTGGTCGTGATTGGTCTCGGTGTCGCTTTGCAATGGCCCTTGGCAATTGGTCGCAGCATCCGGTGCGCCCCCGATCTGTCCGATCGCGCCTCCGGCACTGCCATCGTGGCCGCGGGATTGTCCATCATGGTGGCCCCATTTGCCCTTGGCGCGATGGCTGATGCCTGGGGCCTGCGTACTGCATTCCTGGTGGTCCCGGTTCTCGCTGCCCTCGGCGTCGTACTCGTTCTTTTCCGTCCCGTACCCGCCCTGCCCACGGGTCAGTCCACCACCGCATAAGTCCCATCCGGCCCAGCCGTAACCGAACCGTGACTGCCACTAGGTGGTTGAAAGTGGAGGGAAGTGGGGTAGAGTGGTCCGATCGGGTGCCTAAAGGGGGCGCTGGGGTGTGATGGGAGGTGGCTGCCATGTTCTTGGGCACCCATACCCCGCGCCTCGACGAGAAGGGGCGACTTGTCCTTCCGGCCAAGTTCCGTGAGGAGCTCGCCGGGGGAGTAGTCCTCACCAAGGGCCAAGATCGTTCGGTCGTGGTGTGGCCGCAGGCCGAGTTTGTCCTGTATGCCGATCGCCTCTCTGACTCCTCCCGATCCGATGCCAAGGCCCGTGCCTACCTGAGGGTGCTGTTTTCCAGTGCGTTTGATGAAATCCCCGACCGGCAGGGGCGCGTCACGGTGCCCCCAGCGCTGCGTGACTACGCCGGGCTCGACCGTGAAGTGGTGGTCGTCGGCAACGGTGCCACCTGCGAAATCTGGGCTACAGAAGCCTGGAACGCCTACCTCAGTCAGCAAGAAGTCGCCTATTCGGACCTGTCCGAGGAGGTGGTGCCGGGACTCATCTGATCTGTCCGACGAGGTCTCCTCCCGTCCTGACCACTTGGCGCCACTTCCCCGGCGCCCAGCGACAAGCGGGCGGGGGCCTGGCCGGACAGCAGACCCAGCACCACATCGCTTGACATAAAGAGGAGAACCACAGCAGATGACCGTCATCGACAGCCCCGCACCTGGGCTGAGCGACTCTAAGCCGCCAAAAGTGGCCCGAGTGCGTCACGCCGCAATCGCGGCATCAGCGGGCATTGCCACGGGGTTGCTTGTGGGAATCGCCGTCGCCTTCGCAGGCCGGTGGACATAAGAGTCATGACTATCGCGCCGCATCACGAGCCGGTCATGCGTGACCGTGTGCTCACATTGCTGGCCCCAGCTCTCGCACACGATGCAGTTCTGATTGACGCGACCGTTGGTCTTGGCGGCCACACCGAAGCTGCTTTGGAACGTTTCCCACAGTTGCGCGTCATCGGCCTCGACCGAGACCCGCACGCACTAGCGCATACTCAGGCTCGACTCGAGACGTATGCGGACCGCATCACTCTTGTGCACGCCGTCTACGACGAGATCCCCGAGGTGCTCGAGAGTCTCGGCATCCGCGAGGTACAAGGCATTCTCTTTGATCTCGGAGTCTCTTCCATGCAGCTCGACATGACAGACCGCGGCTTTGCCTACTCGGTGGACGCACCACTTGATATGCGAATGGATCCGACTACCGGTATCACTGCGGCAGAGATACTTAATACGTATCCAGCGCAGGATCTGGCTCGTATTTTGCGCGAGTATGGTGAAGAGCGTTTTGCTAAGCGCATCGCTGACCATGTGGCGCGCGCACGAATGCAAGAGCCATTCGACACCAGTGCACGCCTTGTAGATCTCATCCGCAACGCAATCCCAGCACCGGCTCGTCGCACGGGTGGCAATCCGGCCAAGCGCACCTTTCAAGCATTACGCATCGAGGTCAACGGTGAACTCGATGCTTTGCGTGCCGCGATTCCGGCGGCACTCGAGAGCCTGTGCGTGGGCGGGCGCATTGTGGTGATGTCCTACCAGTCCCTCGAAGACCGCATTGTGAAATCCGCGCTCAATGTGGGTACGCGAATTGATGTGCCGCATGGACTGCCAATCATTCCCGTGGACAAGCAGCCGTGGCTTTCCCTAATGACACGCGGAGCCGAGAAAGCTGACGATGCCGAGATTGAAGCGAACTCCCGTGCTGCTTCGGTTCGAGTGCGGTGTGCTGAACTACTGCGGCATCCCAAGGTGGCCGCATGAGTGCGATCAGCCCACCGATCTCGCGCCGATCGAGTCGAACGCCCACTCGAACCCTAAATCGACGAAGTACCCGTGCAGCGCAAGCGTCCGTGGAGACAGTTCAGGTCGCTCCGCGTAAGCGAGTAACCCCAGTAAGAGCCGGAGTATTCGGTGTATTTGTCGGAGTAATTCTCCTCCTGGGTCTCATCGCACTCCTGGTGATCAATACCTCGCTCGCCCAGGGCGCCTTCCGCGTCAGTGAACTGACGAAGCAAGCGACCGAGCTCACACAGCAGCGGCAGGCACTGGAAAAGCAGCTTGCCGAACAACAGATGCCAGCCGTTCTGGAACAGCGCGCCCGCGCAATGGGCATGATTCCGCATAGTGTCCCGGTGTTCCTTCGGCTCTCTGATGGGGCAATTCTCGGTAAGGCGATTCCGCAGGTAGCGCAAGCGCAGCCGGTGATTGACCCGAACTCCACAACACCGATGGGGCAAATGACACCCGATCAGTGGACTCCATGGATTGAACCGGGTGTTGCGCCATGAGTAACCCAACCGGCGTACGTCCCCGAGGTGACCGCGACCCACGTCGTGAATATGACCGGTATCGCGATGAAGACTATGACGACTACGTAGATCGAGATCCTCGTGATCGTCATCCGCGGGGGACACCACCTTCACGTCACCCACCACGCCGACCCGCCACGCTCGTCCTCGCCAGTCATCGGCGCCGGGCGGGCGTGATGCTCGTTGTGACCCTCATCGCGGTAACCATTTTTGTCGGTCGGCTAGTCGATCTGCAGGTTGTCCGCGGCGGAACGCTCGCCGCGGAAGGCTTGGATCAGCGTCTCCGCACGGTCGAACTCCTTGCACCTCGGGGTTCTATCACCGACATCAACGGTGTGCCATTGGCCGTATCCATGGACAGCGTGAATGTCACCGTGGATCAGACATTGGTCACTGATCCAGCAGTAACAGCAGCGGCCCTTGCGCCCGAACTGGGCATATCGGTTACCGAACTTCAGGCAAGTTTGACTGGTGATAGACGATTTGCATACGTTGCCAAGGACATTACACCGGATTCATGGCGACGCATTGACGCATTGTCACTTCCGGGAATCTACCCAGAGAAGACGACTACGCGTTCCTATCCGGTCGGCGGTGTAGTCGGCAACGTCGTGGGATTCGTGGGATCTGAGGGCAAAGGCATTGAAGGTCTTGAGTAC
>JBIHZU010000272.1:0-2607 GCA_044240285.1 Candidatus Nanopelagicales bacterium
GTGGTCTTGCTCTGTGAAGTGGACGCGCTCGAGCATGCCCGCAGCCTCGACCATGCGTCGAAGTGATGCCTCGCCCCATGCTCCACGCACTTCACTTCGTCCAAGAGCGGCATGCAAGTTGCCCGTTTCCCGTCGTACGGAGTCGGCCGTCTGGGCAACCTGGCGTAACTGCTCGGAGAGAGTCGCGCTCAGGCCCGCTTGATCCGCGGCACGAGATTGCTCGACCTGCTCGATGCGCTGGGCGATGCGATCGAGTGACTCACCGACCGGACGAAGCAAGTCCGCCGCCGGTTGGGCTTCAGCTCGGCCGCGGCGGAGTCCGAGCAGCCAGCCGCCGAGACCGACGAGAACGAGCAGAGCCGTAACCAGAAGAGCAAAGACGAGGAACACCGTTGTGGTCGACATGCTTTCAAGTCTGGCCGAGGGGTCTGACAGTCGGGCTACACCTCTGCGCACCTAGGATTGCGGATCATGGGCCTCTCCATCGGAATCGTCGGTCTCCCCAACGTCGGCAAGTCAACGCTGTTCAATGCGTTGACTAAGAACCACGTCCTGGCGGCTAATTACCCCTTCGCGACCATTGAGCCCAACACTGGCGTGGTTGGGGTGCCCGATGAGCGCCTAGACACGCTGGCCGAGATCTTTGGGTCACAGAAGATTCTTCCGGCGGCTGTGACCTTCGTCGACATCGCTGGCATCGTCAAAGGTGCGAGCGAGGGTGCCGGGCTGGGCAATCAGTTCTTGTCGCATATCCGAGAGTCCGACGCGATCTGTCAGGTCCTACGCGCGTTTGCCGACCCCGATGTTGTGCATGTGGAAGGACGAGTCGATCCGGCTGAGGACATGGCCACGATCAATACCGAATTGATCCTCGCCGACCTGCAGACGATCGACAAAGCACTTCCGCGATTGGCCAAGGAAGCACGCATCGACAAGTCGAAGGTAGAGGTCGTCGCCGCGGTCGAGCGTGCGCGTGAAGTGCTCAATAGCGGCAAGACCGTCTTTGCGGCTGGCCTTGACCCCGAACCACTTCGCGAACTGCATCTATTGACTGCAAAGCCGTTTGTTTATGTGATTAACGCCGATGAGGCGTCGTTGGTCAACGCGGATTTCCGCGCAAAGATGCGCTCGCTGGTCGCACCAGCTGAGGCTGTGTTTCTCGATGCCCAGACCGAAGCCGAACTCGTCGAGTTGTCCGACGAAGAGGCACTTGAGCTGCTGCAATCCGTTGGTCAGGATGAATCAGGTCTACACGCGCTCGCACGCGTCGGCTTCGACACGCTCGGTCTGCAGACCTATTTGACGGCCGGGCCGAAGGAAGCACGCGCCTGGACGATCTCGAAGGGCGCGACTGCGCCTGAGGCTGCCGGGGTGATTCATACCGATTTCCAGCGCGGATTCATCAAGGCCGAGATCGTGTCCTTCGCGGACCTGGTGGACTCAGGTTCCATGGCCGAGGCAAAGTCCCGCGGCAAGGTCCGCATAGAGGGCAAGGAATACGTGATGGCCGACGGCGACGTGGTGGAGTTCCGCTTCAATGTCTGATCGGGACTAACCATGGACCTGACTATTGGTTGTGTGGCGGTCAGTCGTTCCTGAGAGGGTCTTGCTATGGAACTGTCGGTGGTGGTCGCAGGTGTCGTCTTAGACGCTGATCGCGTACTCATCGCGCAGCGCCGTCGGCCGGTCTTTGTCGAAGGCAAGTGGGAGTTTCCGGGAGGCAAAGTCGAACCTGGTGAGACTGAGCCTGATGCCCTTGTGCGGGAGCTGATGGAGGAACTCGACATCGCCTGCACGGTCTTTGAGCGTGTGCCGGGAGAGTGGGATCTCAGCATGGGCGCCGTCCTGCATGTCTATCTCGCGCACATTGAGGCCGGTGCTCCAACTCCTGGCCATGACCATATGAGTGTGCGATGGGTCACTCCCGAGGAGTTCGCCACGATCGATTGGCTCGACTCTGATCGTGAGGCGCTTCCTGCAGTGGTCAGAGCACTAGCCCAGACCCCTTAGGGTTTCGGGGTGACTGCCACTCGTTCGAACCTTCGTAATGTCGCCATCGTCGCCCACGTCGACCATGGCAAGACAACGCTCGTGGACGCCATGCTGTGGCAGTCGGGAGCGTTTCGCGAAAACTCGGATGTCAATGATCGCGTCATGGACTCCATGGATCTTGAGCGCGAGAAGGGCATCACGATTCTCGCCAAGAACACGGCGGTGAAGTACGGCGAGACAACGGTCAACATCATCGACACCCCCGGCCACGCTGACTTCGGTGGCGAGGTTGAGCGTGGGCTGGAGATGGTGGATGGCGTGCTTCTTCTCGTGGACGCCTCAGAAGGTCCGCTTCCCCAAACCCGATTCGTCCTGCGTAAGGCTCTCGCCAAGCGCCTGCCCGTGGTGCTGGTCATCAACAAGGTCGACCGCTCTGACGCCCGCATCGCGGAGGTCGTCGACGAGACCTACGAACTCTTCCTCGATCTCGATGCCACTGAGGACCAGATCAATTTCCCGATTATTTATGCCTCGGCCAAGGCTGGTCGCGCTTCGCTCAATCGTCCCGACGACGCGGGGATGCCCGACAGTGAAGACCTCACCCCGCTCTTCGAG
>JBIHZU010000273.1:0-2585 GCA_044240285.1 Candidatus Nanopelagicales bacterium
CGAGTCGCTGGCGTAGGGCAACAGATTTTCATCGCTGGCCCGCGTGTCACCCACCTGCTGGGTGGACTTCAAGAGGTGGTCATCTGGGAGACGGTTCGTGAGGCGCTCGGCGGGAGATCGGAAGCAAAGACCGAACTTCTACTGGAAGACGGGCAGGTCGTTCCTATTGTCTGTCGTCCGATCGAAAGCCAAGGGCGGATGGTGGGTGCGTTAGTCGATTTCAGCGCACCCGTTGTCTCGTCATCTACGCATGCGAAACCAGCGAAATCTACGGCAAGTGCACGCTCTACCGATTTACCCGGTCTCGTGGGCTCAAGTGCTGCGTGGCGCGAGGTCGTCTCTTCGATGCGTCGAGCCGTATCCAACGGCAGTTCGGCGCTCGTGACTGGTGAGGTAGGGGTTGGAAAGACGGCGCTCGCGCAGGGAGCACTGTCTGAGGCATTCCCCGATGGAGCGATCTGCGTCATTGACGCGGCCACTCAATCATGGGAATCCACTGGTTCGGCCATGCAGGAATTTGACGCTGCGACCGATTGCGCCGACGCCGTATTGATCCGGCACGTCGAGGCAATGTCGCCAGGTGTAGCGATGGCTCTTGCCTCGCGACTTGCAGACACCGTGAAGCCATCGAAGTGCATCGTTGTGGGTACATTGACTTCTGCGATCGGAGCGGCTGCGACCCCCGAGCATGAACGTCTCGCAGCGGTCTTTGGGCCGATGATTCGCATTTCGGCCCTCCGAGAACGCAGTGAGGACATTCCAGCGATTGCTCAGGTCATCCTCGTCGATGCGCAATCAAGGAAACTCCGCTTGTCCTCGGGGGCCTTACGTTCTCTGGTGAGAGCACCGTGGCCGGGCAATATTCTTCAGTTGCGGGCGCTGCTTAAATCTGTCCCAGCTGACGCGACTGGTGAAATCCAGGCCGCACATCTGCCGTCAGAAATTCAGGCGTGCGCAACTCGCCGGCAGTTGACGGCCCTCGAGCACGTCGAACTCAAGGCAATCTTGGACGCACTGCGTCAGTCAAATGGCAACAAAGTCATTGCGGCAAATATCGTGGGGGTCTCGCGATCTACCCTCTATCGCAAGCTCAGTTCGTATCGAATTGATCCTGACGCGGACTATTTCTGAGAGTCGGCAATGTAGTCGACGGCCCGCTCAGCGATGTCGTCTAATCGCCGTAGGTCGTCGTCGCGTGACGTGGTCACCATGCCGACATTCACGTAGGACAGACCGTTTGCCGCGTAGGCGTCCAAATCGCTTCGGGTGACATCGCCGGGTGCGCAGCCGATCTTGACCGCTTGCGGGTCACGCCCAGCTTCTTCCACCAGAATCTTGAAGGCGGCCACGGACTTCTCCAGCAAGGGGTCCTCTCCTGGAGGCGTCGGGTACCACACATCAGCCCATTCAGCGGCGTGCTTCATTGTCATTGGACCGTTTCCGCCGAGGAAGATGGGCGGGCCGTCGATCGGCTTTGGCCAAGCCCAACTCGCCTTCAATGACACCAATTCGCCATCGAAACTGGCCACGTCGTCTTCCCAAAGGCGCTTCATCAGCATGACCTTTTCGCGCACCAACTTGTGTCGACCCTTAAAGGGGACACCCAAGTTGTCGAATTCATCAGCATTCCAGCCGAAGCCCACGCCGAAATTGAACCGGCCACCAGACAGGTGGCTAATGGATGCGACCTCCTTGGCTGTGTGGATGGGCTCACGCAAGGCGAGCAAGCAAATGCCGGGGCCAACGCGCAGTCGAGTGGTTGCCGAAGCCGCCAACGTGGAGCTAACGAAGGGGTCGTAGGTCCGCATGTAGAACCCGGGGAGTTCCCCACCTCCATAAACATCTGGATAACTCGTGGCACGGGCTACAGGTATATGTGAATGCTCAGGGAACATGAGTGCAGCGAGCCCTCTGGCTTCGACTTCTCGGGCAAGTTCCGCGGGCTGAAGCCCGTCTGGGGTTGCAAATGCGTATACGCCTACCTGCATGGAGACCTCCCTAGGGTTACCAGGAATGCCACACCATGCCTGCGGATCATGGATGTCCCATATAGATACGCAAGCAGACCGGGGACTCCGCGCAGCCGATAACGATTGAGCATCGGAGCGGGTGGTAGCGCTCACCCTTAGGAGGAGGATTTCATTCAAGTGATTCTCGTCTCACAATGAGACATCTCCTTCAGGTGCCCCTGTGACAACTTTTTGACATTGGCAACCGCCGCGGTACAGGAAGGGTGGAACTGTGCGTCGACCAGCGCGAGGGTATGTGACACCACTTACGGTCATTGCGATCGGGGTTGTCCTCCTTCTGGCTCTGGCTGGGCTGCAAACGTCTGGGAGCATCTTCGGCCAAGGAATTCTCTCGGCCTTCACGCCGCTTGTGGGCATCATGGTTCTCGCGGCTGCAGGTCAAGCGCTCGTGATTGGTACGGGTGGGATCGATCTGAGTGTTCCATCAGCCATCACCGTCGTCGGCATCATCATGTTGAAATTCCCGGACGGACAGGACAGCATGCTGGCCCAGGCCATCATCGTGTCTTTGGTCGCCGTAATCCTCATGGGTCTCACCAATGGGATCTTGGTAGA
>JBIHZU010000274.1:0-2584 GCA_044240285.1 Candidatus Nanopelagicales bacterium
TCTTGTTGCGCAGTTTGCTGCCTACGCCGAAAACATCGGTTGCACACCTGGGCAACTCGCGCTCGCGTGGCTGTTGGCTCAGGGCCCCGATATTGTGCCGATTCCGGGCACGAAGCGTCGGGCCTACCTCGTGGAGAACGCCGCATCCGCCGATGTATCGCTCAGTCCTGCGCAGGCGGCCGAGGTCGGCGACCTCATGAGTCAGGTCGCTGGCGGTCGCTATGGGCGTGCTCACTCCTACGGCGACTCCCCCGCGCGTACGACCAGCTAGCCGTCCACAGGCTTTCCTCAACGCGACACTCGTACGGGATTCGGCTGATACTTCTGCCGTGACCGACGGCCTGCCCATCCTCCTCATGGTGTTCACGGCTGCCGGTGCGGCATTCGTAGGAGTCTTTGTGAGCGCCGCGGTCAGCGCGGTTCCGGCTGGACTGTGCCCGCTGCGTGATTCGGCGGCTCTTCGTCTGACCGCGACTGCACGGCTGCGTACGACACTTCTCGTCTTGGCCAACATCATCTTGTGGGAGGCCGCACTTCTAGGCGCCTACTTCACTCCCGATGCATTACCTATCGTCCCCACCCTTTGGCTGATGTCATCGTCATGCCTCGCGTTGTGGCTGATCGACGTACATCACCATCGCCTACCCAATGCAATCGTCTATCCGCTCTATCCCTTGATCACCGCGACACTGGTCTTTGCCGGTGTCACGTCCGCACAGTGGCGCTCAGGCCAGGTGCTGGGTTCAGCGGCGTTGTGGGCCGTGTTCTTCGGAATCGTCTACATCGCGTCTTTGGGCAAGGGCATGGGCCTCGGCGACGTGAAGTTCGCTCCGGTGTTGGGCGCTGTCGTGGGCTGGTTCGGTTGGGGCGCGTCGATCTTTGGGCTTCTGGCGGCATTCGTCGTCGGCGGGATCTTCAGTCTCGCATTGCTGCTCCTGGGGAGGAGCCGACGTCAGGCAATTCCCTTTGGGCCCTTCATGATGATCGGCGCACTCATCGGCGTACTGGTCGGATCCATTGCAACCGAGTGGTACCTCTCGGCCTAGGCGCCTGGCCACTCGATGCGGCTGGTGCCATCGCCATTGGAGATGACTTCGATCTTGTCGGTGATCGCCGACTTCATTTCTGCAACGTGGCTAATCACGCCCACAATGCGACCGGTGTCTTGCAGTTTCTCTAACTGCTCAATTACTACTGACAACGTGTCGGCGTCGAGTGAACCGAAGCCTTCATCCACAAAGAGCATCTCAAGTTTGGCAGCACCGACTTCAGCCTGAACCACCTCCGCGAGACCCAAAGCGAGCGCAAGGGAGGCTTGAAACTTCTCACCACCAGAGAGAGTCTTTGGGTCTCGCGCACTGCCGTGCCGGGAGTCGAATACGGCGATGCCTAGCCCCGCGAGACCACGCGACTTGTCGGCATTAAGTTCGAATTCATAGCGTCCAGTCATCCGCAGGAGTCTTTCGGAGGCTGCGGCGAGCACAAGCGAGAACTTCCGCTGCAGCGCGTAGGTCGCTAGGTCCGTACTACGGATATTGCCCGTCTTGCCGGTTGCCAAGGCACCGAGCCGAATATCTGTGGCGGTCTGCGCCCGGACATCGGCACTCGCCTCAAGTTGATCACCGAACTCCTGCACGTGGGCCGACAACGAGTCATGACGAGAGCTCAGCGTCGCAGCACGATCTGCCAACTCCTTTGCGAGCCGTTCAGATTCGGTGGCGACCACATCGAGTTGGTCTGCAAGCACACGGACTGCTGGCAGGTCAGCGTCTGCCGCTGCACTATTGCCCGCCGCGAGGTCATGTAGACGGGTGCGAGCGTCTCGAAGAACATCGAGCACTCGGTGCCGATCGCGTAGATGCGCGTCTGCATCCGTAGCACGTGACCCCGCACCAACCACGGCTGCAATATCGGCCAACATGCGACTGGCTTCAGCAGCGGCCGCTTGAACTTTGCTGCTATTCGCGGCCAGTTCACTGTCTATCTCGGCCAGTCGGGTCCGGCGTGCCTCAGATTCCTCTGTAAGTGCGTCCAACCGAGTACGAAGGCCGTCGGCGGAGGAGGCGAGGAGTTGCCCATCTGAAAGCGCCTGTGCGGCGTCTTCCGCACGAGTCCTGAATTCCGTCACGCTCAGGTCGGCATGTTCGCCTAACTCGCCGAGTGCTTTCGCGTGTTCCAATTCAGCGGCCGTGACTTCAGCAACGGCAAAGGCGACGGCCTTCTTGGTCTTCGCCAACTGTTGTTCTTTCGTGATAACCACGGCATCAGCTGCTGCAATTGCGTCATCACTGATCAACGTCTGATCATGGTGAAGCTCGGCGGGTGTCGGGTGATCGCTCGCACCACACACGGGGCACGCCTCCCCAACCGAGAGTTGCGCAGCGAGGAATGCGGCCATTTGATCGCGCTGTTGACGTCTGAGGTCGTTTGCTTGCGTGAGTGCATCACGCACCTCTTGCTGCTCCTTGATTTCGGCGTCCTGAGCGTGACCCAGCGCAGTCTTCGCCGTCGTGCAGGTCGTGACAGCTGTATCTCGCGTCATAGCTGCCGTGAGCCAGGCTGCGGCTTGTTCTGCGTGCTGTTG
>JBIHZU010000043.1:0-9141 GCA_044240285.1 Candidatus Nanopelagicales bacterium
TCCGGAAATCCCCACTACCGACTAACTTTCGCCGACCCAACTAAACGCGAATGGCACTCCGACCCACCACCACGCGAATGAAGGTCCAGCTACAGCGACAGGCGTTGAATGTCAGCGCCGAGACTTTGCAATTGCCCGACGAATCCTGCATATCCACGATCGATGTGATGCACCTCGTGCACCATCGTCACGCCCTCGGCCACTAGACCTGCGATGACTAGCGATGCTCCCGCTCGAATGTCGGTGGCCTCTACTGGCGCACCACTGAGCATCGGCTTACCTCGCACAAGCGCATGATGACCATCCGTGCGCACGTCAGCGCCGAGGCGCGCGAGTTCGTTGACAAAGCGGAAGCGAGCCTCGAAAAGGTTCTCCGTGACCATCGCCGCACCCTCGGCAATGGCGTTAAGAGTGATGAACTGCGGTTGCAGGTCGGTCGGAAAGCCCGGATACGGCAACGTCACGACATCAACGGACTTCGGCCGGCGATCCATCGTGACGCGGATCGAATCCGGTCCGGTCAGCACTGTCGCACCGGCCGCCACGAGCTTGTCGAGGGCGATTTCAAGATGTTCAGCGCGCGCATTCTCGATGAGAATGTCGCCTTGTGTGACGGCTGCTGCAACTGCCCACGTGCCAGCGACAATGCGGTCGGAGACAGTGCGATGTGAGACTGGACGCAGCGAGTCCACACCGGTGATGGTCAACGTGGAGGTGCCCACCCCCTCAAGGTTTGCACCCATCGCGAGCAACATGGTGCAGATGTCGACGATCTCTGGCTCGCGCGCTGCGTTGTCGATCACTGTGGTGCCGTCAGCAGTGATCGCAGCCATCAGGATCGTTTCAGTGGCACCCACACTGGGGAACTCCAACGGAATGTGCGTGCCGCGCAGAGGACCATTTCGTTTTGCGATGAGATAGCCGTGCTCGCTGACAACTTCCGCACCGAGTCGCTCAAGACCGTCGACGTGCATGTCGAGGCCGCGCGATCCGATGTTGTCTCCCCCGGGCATAGCGACATCGGCTTCGCCACAGCGAGCAAGTAGGGGCCCGAGCACACAGATAGACGCACGCATACGTCGCACGAGGTCGTAGTCGGCACGGTGATTGAGTTGCGCCGGGACAGTGACGGCTACTGAGCCAGCCTCGCTGTCGTGCACAACGTCACAACCCATGCGACGGAGCAACTCGGCCATGATTTCGACATCGAGAATGTCTGGCACTTCAGTGAGCGTGGTGGTGCCTTCCACCAAGAGGGCGGCGGCCATCAACTTCAGGACGCTGTTCTTGGCGCCGGTGACGCGAACGCGCCCGACGAGGCGCGCTCCCCCGACTATCCGTAAGTGGCTCACGGGTCTATCCTCACACCATGGTCAACCTCACCCGGATCTACACCCGTACAGGGGACGACGGCACGACCGCCCTAGGCGACATGTCGCGTACCGCCAAGACCAATCCGCGCCTGGGCGCCTACGCTGACGTGGACGAGGCCAACAGTTCCATCGGCGTAGCGATCGCCCTCGGCGCCCTTGACGATGACGTCAACACACTCCTCACAAACATCCAAAATGAGCTATTCGACGTCGGCGCTGACCTGTGCACGCCGGTCGTGGCCAACCCTGAGTACCCGCCGCTGCGGGTTACGCAGGCGTACATCGATTCACTCGAGGCCGCGTGCGACCTCTACAACTCCAAGTTGGAGCCGCTGCGGTCCTTCGTGCTCCCCGGTGGCACTCCTGGCGCGGCTCTGCTTCATGTGGCCCGCACGGTCATCCGGCGAGCCGAGCGCACCACGTGGGCCGCAATCTCGCTGTATGACGATGGCGTCAACGAACTAACGGCTCTGTACCTCAACCGACTCAGCGATTTGCTCTTTATCCTGGCGCGTTATGCAAACCTCGGCCACGGTGGCGACGTGCTGTGGCAGCCCGGCACCCATCGCTAAAAGCGGCTACTTGCCGCCCATTGCTACGTTGAGGCGCGTCTCTGCACGCTTGGCAGCCTTGGACTCCGGCGAACCTGCTTCTCCTGCAGCTGCCTGAGCCTTAGCTAGTGCGGCCTTCGCGCGATCAACGTCGATCTCAGACGCCATCTCGGCAGTCTCGGCGATGACCTGAACGTTGTTGCCATCGACGGCAAAGAACCCGCCATGAACCGCGACGAGCACCTTGGTGCCATCAGTGGTCTCGATGCGCAGCGGACTCTCCACCAGGAGTGCCAGCACAGGCTCGTGACCGGGCAGGATGCCAATTTCGCCTTCGGGAGTCTTGGCCACGACAGACTTCGCGGAGCCCTGCCACAAGGAGCGCTCCGCGGAGACCACCGCAACGTTCAACTCAGCCACGATCAGGACTCCTTGGCCAACTCAGCAGCGCGCTTCTCGACGTCGTCGATGCCGCCACACATGAAGAATGCCTGCTCGGGCAGGTGATCGTACGTGCCTTCGCACAACGCCTTGAACGAAGCAATGGTGTCTTCAACGGGCACGAACGAACCGGGCTGACCAGTGAAGGCCTCCGCGACGAACATGTTCTGCGAGAGGAAGCGCTGGATACGACGGGCGCGGCCCACGAGGATCTTGTCCTCTTCGGAGAGCTCGTCGATGCCGAGAATGGCGATGATGTCCTGCAGATCCTTGTAGCGCTGGAGGATCTCCTTGACACGGGCCGCCACGCGGTAGTGATCGTCACCGATGTAGCGCGGATCAAGAATGCGCGAGGTGGAGTCGAGCGGATCCACAGCCGGGTAGATGCCGAGCTCGGAGATCGGACGGGAAAGAACCGTCGTCGCATCGAGGTGGGCGAACGTGGTGGCCGGGGCCGGGTCGGTCAGGTCGTCTGCGGGGACGTAGATGGCCTGAAGCGACGTGATGGAGTGACCACGCGTGGAGGTGATGCGCTCCTGCAACTGGCCCATCTCATCAGCCAGAGTGGGCTGGTAACCCACAGCCGAAGGCATACGGCCGAGGAGGGTAGAGACCTCAGAACCTGCCTGCGTGAAGCGGAAGATGTTGTCGATGAAGAGGAGCACGTCCTGCTTCTGGACATCGCGGAAGTACTCGGCCATCGTCAACGCGCTGAGTGCGACGCGAAGACGCGTGCCCGGCGGCTCGTCCATCTGGCCGAAGACAAGTGCGGTCTTTTCCAGAACGCCCGACTCGGACATTTCGAGGAAGAGGTCGTTTCCTTCACGGGTGCGCTCGCCGACTCCGGCGAACACCGACACACCACCGAAGTTCTCCGCAACGCGGTAAATCATCTCCTGAATGAGGACCGTCTTGCCCACGCCGGCGCCGCCGAACAGGCCGATCTTGCCGCCCTTGACGTAAGGGGTAAGCAGGTCGATGACCTTGATGCCGGTCGCGAAGACCTCGGTCTTTGCCTCAAGCTGATCGAACGGCGGTGCGGCACGGTGAATTCCCCAACGCTCCTTGATGTCCAAGGTTGCCGGGTCGACGTCGAGGGGCACACCGAGGGTGTTCCATACGTGGCCCTTGGTCACGTCGCCTACGGGCACCGTGATAGGTCCGCCGGAGTTGGTGACAGCAGCGCCACGCACCAGACCGTCGGTCTGCTGCATGGAGATCGCGCGCACCATGTTGTCGCCAATGTGCTGCGCAACCTCGAGGGTGAGGACGCGCGTTCCGCCGCCTTCATCGCCCTGATCGAAGGTCACAGACACAGTGAGGGCGTTGTACAGCTCGGGCATCCCCTCGGCCGGGAACTCCACGTCAACCACGGGACCGGTCACGCGAGCGACACGGCCGACGCTGGTGTTCGTCTCAGCTGTTGCGGTCATTTCCTCAACTCCCTAACTGTTCTTATGCGGACTTCAGCGCGTCGGCTCCGCCGACGATCTCGCTGATTTCCTGGGTGATCTCGGCCTGGCGGGCCTGGTTTGCCTGGCGGGTGAGGCTACGGATCAGCTCTTCAGCGTTGTCCGTGGCCGACTTCATTGCGCGCCGACGTGCAGCATGCTCGGACGCTGCCGACATCAGCAGTGCGGTATAGACCGTGTGGTCGATGTAGCGCGGTAGGAGTGCATCGAGCACAGCTTCGGGGCCAGGCTCGAATTCGTAAAGCGGGAACGGCAGATTGCGTGAATCGCTGGCTTCAACAAGCTTCTCTTCAACCTCGAGAGGAAGCATCCGACGGACACGCGGACTCTGCGTCACCATGTTGACGAAGTGCGTGTAGATGAGGTGAATCTCGTCGAAGCCGCCTTCGCTTTCGGGCTTGAGGAATCCCGTCAGCAAGTCATGGCCAATGCGCTGAGCATCGGCATAGGTCGGCTGATCGGTGAAGCCGACATATTCACCAGCAAGCGCACGCCCGCGGAAGCGATAGTACGAAACGCCCTTGCGACCGACGACAAAAAACGTCACATTCAATCCGCGCTCGCGAAGGCGGGCAGCAAGTGCCTCGCCCTCCTTAATCGCATTAGATGAATAAGCACCAGCAAGGCCACGATCCGCAGTGATCAAGAGGATGGCGGCTTCATCGACGACTTCACCCTTCGAAGTCAGTGGGTGCTTCGAGACATCCGACGCATGAGACGCGGCCGCAGACACCGCAGCATTGAGCTGGGTGAGGTACGGCGTCGATGCCTCAAGACGCTGCTGCGCCTTAACGATGCGTGACGAGGCAATGAGTTCCATCGCCTTGGTGATCTTCTTCGTCGCCTGAACGGAACGGATCCGTCGACGGAAGACTCGAAGTTGGGCGCCCATGTGTTAGCCCCGCACAACCTTGGTGATCTTGGTGGGGTCGATCTCTTCGTCCTTGATCGCAGCGACGGGAGCGTCGTTCACCAGAAGTGCACCAGAGTTTGTCGTGAACTGCTTCTTGAACTCCGCAATGGCGGACTCAAGGGTCTTGATGCTGTCATCGGAGAGATCATTCGTCTGACGAATCGCATCGAAGATCGCGCCCTTGTCGCGGGCCAGATAGTCGAGGAACTCTGCGTCAAAGCGGCGAATATCTTCAACGGGAACGTCATCGAGCTTGCCGCTTGTGCCGGCCCATACAGAGACGACTTCGCGCTCCATCGACTGCGGCTGGTACTGCGGCTGCTTGAGCAACTCGACGAGGCGAGCTCCACGAGCGAGCTGCGCCTTGGACGCCGAGTCGAGGTCGGAACCGAATGCTGCGAATGCCTCCAGCTCGCGGAACTGCGCAAGGTTGAGGCGCAGCGATCCGGCGACCTTCTTCATGGCCTTCGTCTGCGCCGAGCCGCCCACGCGAGACACCGAGATGCCGACGTTGATGGCCGGACGTACGCCGGAGTTGAACAGATCAGACTCGAGGAAGCACTGTCCGTCGGTGATCGAGATGACGTTGGTCGGGATGTACGCCGACACGTCGTTGGCCTTGGTCTCAATGATCGGCAGGCCAGTCATCGAACCCGCACCCATCTCATTGCTGAGCTTGGCGCAACGCTCGAGTAGGCGGGAGTGCAAGTAGAAGACGTCGCCGGGGTAGGCCTCGCGGCCCGGTGGACGACGAAGGAGCAGCGAGACGGCACGGTAGGCCTCGGCCTGCTTCGACAGATCGTCGAACACGATGAGGACGTGCTTGCCGCTGTACATCCAGTGCTGGCCGATGGCCGAGCCGGTGTAGGGGGCGAGGTACTTGAAGCCAGCCGGGTCGGATGCGGGAGCAGCGACGATGGTGGTGTATTCCATCGCGCCGTTCTCTTCGAGAGCGCCCTTAACTGCGGCGATCGTTGAGCCCTTCTGGCCGATGGCGACATAGATGCAGCGCACCTGCTTGGTGGGATCGCCCGACTGCCAGTTGGCCTTCTGGTTGATGATCGTGTCGATGCAGACGGCAGTCTTGCCGGTCTGGCGGTCACCGATGATGAGCTGGCGCTGTCCACGGCCAATAGCGGTCATGGCGTCGATGGCCTTGATGCCAGTGAGCAGCGGCTCCTTGACGGGCTGGCGCTCCACAACAGAAGGCGCCTGAACCTCAAGGGCGCGACGCGCCTCAGCAACGATGGGGCCAAGTCCGTCGATGGGGTTGGCCAGTGGGTCGACGACGCGACCGAGGAATGCGTCGCCCACGGGCACGGCGAGCACCTCGCCGGTGCGGCGGACGGGCTGTCCTTCTTCGATGCGCGAACCATCGCCTAGGAGAACGACGCCGATCTCGCGCACGTCAAGGTTGAGGGCGAGACCAAGGAGGCCACCCTCAAACTCAAGGAGCTCGTTTGTCATGGCCGAATGCAGACCCTCGACACGCGCGATGCCGTCGCCGGTCTCGAGGACACGGCCCACTTCCTCGCGCGCCGTGGTCGGCGCGTAGGACGCGACGTTTCGCTCGATCGCTTCGCGGATCTCCTCCGGTCGGATCGTAAGCTCCGTCATTCCTGCTCCCTCATGTCGATTCGTGCGTTGTACGTATGAAGACTGGACCTAGCCCAGTAGTGCTCTCTTTGCCTGATCGAGGCGCGACAGCACAGTGCCGTCAATGACCTCATTGCCCACGGTGACGTGCGCGCCGCCAAGGATCGACGGATCCACCGCAACGTTGAGGCGAACCTCACGCCCGGTCAAGCGGCGAAGGGCCGATGCCAGACGCTCATGCTGCTCAGCATCGAGCGGGCGCGCGACTCGCACGACCGCGACGATGCGCTTGCGCTGACCTGCAGCCGCTTCGGCGAGGTCCGCTAGGACCGCATCGATGCGACGGCCGTGCAGGTGACCCACGGCAAAACTAATCACCTGTGCAGTGACTTCTGCTGTGCGGCCGCCTAACAAGTCGTTGACAATCGCAGCCTTGGTGCTGACCGACGACGCCGGTGCAGTCAGGGCCATCTGCAACTCAGGCGAGGCATCAACAGCGCGACCAAATCGGAAGATCTCCTCTTCGACTCGGTCGAGGCTGCCGTTGTCTTGCGCCGTGATGAATGCCGCTTGTGCCGCCAGCGATTCGAGTGCGAAAACGAGGTCAGCGTCTTCGGACCAACGCCGACCCACCGCGTCAGTTGCGACCTGAACGGCAAGCGCACCCACACGCCCACCGAACAACTGCTCCGCGAGCGAGCGGCGTGACGCCTCAGACTGACCAGAGTCAGCCAAGGCGCTGCGCAACGACTTCTCGCGTCCCAGCAGATCCGCAACCTGATAGAGCTCAGCGGCGAGCCCGGGAATGCCCGGATCTGACCGACGCGCTTCAAGCGCGTTGATCAGGTTCGCCATGCTCTCGCGGCTCGCACCCAGCATCAGTGACCGGCCTCCCGCTGCGCAGCCAGGGACTCCAGGCTGGCAAGGAAATCGTCAACTGTTGTACGCACGCGAGCATCATCGGAGAGCGACTGCCCCACGATCTTGCTCGACAGGGTGATGGCCACCTCGCCGATTTCACGCTGCAACTGGGCCGTGGCCTGGGACCGCTCCGCTGCCATCTGAGCCTCAGCCGATGCAGTGACTGCCGCTGCGGCCGCTCGGGCTTCCGAGCGGGCCTCCTCGACGATCGCAGCACGGTCGGCCTGGGCCTGAGTGCGGATGGATGCAGCTTCTTCCCGCGCTGCCGCGAGTGCCTGCTGGTATTCATCACGCGAGCGCTGGGCTTCCGCCTGCGCCTCCTCAGCCCGCTTTATGCCGCCTTCGATGGCATCGGTCCGAGCTGCCAGAGCCTTGCGGATCTTAGGCAGCGCGATCCAGCCGAGTGCGCCGAAGACGATGATGAAGGCAAGCAGACCGACGACCAGCTCATCGACCGGCACAGCGAGGACGCTTGGTGCCGCTTCCTCGCCCGATGCGATCAAGGTGAACATGGTGCCTCCGAATTAATGGTGGTCGGGATTACTTGCCGAATACGAACGGCACGACGAAGCCGATGAGGGCAAGTGCCTCAGCAAGGGCGAAGCCGAGCAGCATGTTCTGGCGAATGACACCATAGGCCTCTGGCTGGCGGGCGATTGCCTGCACACCCTGACCGAAGATGATGCCGATGCCGATGCCGGGGCCGATGGCCGCGAGGCCATAGCCGATCGAGCCGATGGAGCCAGTGACCTCCGCGAGGAGCGACATGAGGTTGTCCTTCCTATTGCGCCGGCGGTCGTTCCGCCGGTTTGTGTGGGTGTAAGTCGTTCTAGTGTTCTGCGTGCAGTGCACCGCTGATGTAGACCGCGGCAAGAAGGGTGAAGATGTAGGCCTGAAGAGCCTGGATCAGGATCTCAAAGCCAGTTAGAGCAATCGCCACACCGAGTGAGGCGACCGAACCGATGATGCCAATGACTGTGGCACTGAGCAAGTAGTACGCCGCCACACTAAAGGTTGCGATGAGCAGATGCCCGGCAAACATGTTGGCGAAGAGACGAACTGCATGCGTAAAGGGTCGAACGATCAAATTGGAGATCAGTTCGATGGGGGTAAGCAGGAAGTACATCGGCCACGGCACACCGGGAGGGAACATCATGCCCTTGAAGAACTGCCAGCCACCCTGCGAATAGATGCCCAGCGGAACCCAGGTCAGATACACGATGAGCGCAAAAGCGACGGGAATCGCGAAGACCGACGTTGCCGGAATTTGTGCGAAGGGCAGGATGCCCATGAAATTCATAGTCCAGATGAGGAAGAAGAAGGAGAACAGGAAGGGAACGAACTTGTCGCCATCCTTGCCAATGATCTCGCGCGCGACTCCATCGCGGATGAAGAGATAGCCGACCTCGCCAACGTTTTGGGCACCCTTGGGCACAAGACGAGGGCGGCGGAATGCGTAGAGGAAGAATCCGACCACCAAAATCACGCTGAGAATTACTACAAAGGTGACCTTGGTGATGTTGAAGTCGATCGAACCGATCTGGAATGTCAGGACGCTATCGAACTGGAAGATTTCAGCACCTGGCGCGGGGAACCCACACGGATTATCGGAGTTCTCGAAGTGACAGTTAGGTCCGCCGGACGCAAAGACGGATGCGAGGACGTTAGTGGCCACAGGTCACCCCTGCACCAACTCCGTGTCCGTAGATCACTTCCTGTTCCTCCGGGCGGGCGTGGACTTCGGCGTGGCCTGAAGTCGGCGATGAATCATGTACGTGGAAAGGACGATACCTAGCACCGCACCGACGGCCATCAGCAGGGGGGCATTACCGAGCCAGAGCGACAGCAGCCAGCCAAGGAACGTGTAAAGCAGG
>JBIHZU010000045.1:0-9132 GCA_044240285.1 Candidatus Nanopelagicales bacterium
CTCGAGCGCCGCAATCTCTCTGCGCTTAGCGGGCAGATCCAGCACGGTCTCCACGCTGCGCATCGTCTGATCGAGGGCAGCGAGCGCCTCGGACATATCGGGAGCGGCCATCCCCCCAGCCTACGGGAAGGCGCATGGGGCCCTTGACCTACCGACTTCATCGGAATTGGAGCTGGGCGCCGGCTTCGGCGCGAATGGGGAAGTTGGCGCGAAGCAGGCCAGAAAAGGGCGCGGTCGCCGTACGACGCAAGCGCACGAGCACTGTGCGACCTTCGATGCGTACGGACTCGACAACGAGCCCAGAGACTTCACCCGAAGTTTGCGCATCGCGAATGTATTCGAGAACAACTGATCGGACTCGTGCCGGTTCGGGCGACAAACCCGACGCGGCACCCTGGCGGTAATAGGCCGACAGGTCGACCGCCTGCGAACCAGCAAGGGCTGCCCCATCTGCAATCGATGCAAGCGAGCGTCGTTGCAAGAAAACTGCTGAGACATCGGTAACCACTGCGATCGCGATCAGAATGATCGCCAGAAAGCCGAGTGCGAGCAGCATGATGCTACCTCGATCGTTCCCCCCTCGTGCACGCATCATGATGCGGCCCGCAGCGCTTCAATGTCAGTCCGGTAATGACCGGACACCTCAATGGATGCCATAGAGCTATCGGCCCACGCATCAGGCACAAAGGGGAGAGATATCCGCGTAACAACGCGCACAGTCGCACTCGACCCGGGCGAGAGACACCTGCTGGCGTCACAATTGATCGACACCTGCGCCTGATCAACACTGATTCCCTGATCTTCCAGCGCGAGCCGCGCGGCAAGGTGTGCTCGATCGGAGCCATTCGCGGCAGTGTCAGCCTGTGCAAAAGCACGCCCTGCCTGCCGAGCCGCTTCGGTCACTCCGAACGAAGCAGCCTGAACCTTCATCACCGCGAGTACGACATAGACCAAAGGCAGTAGCAAGCACACGCCAAGCACAATAAATTCCAGCAGTGCAGCTCCGCGATCACCATTGGACTTTTGGCGAAAGCACGTCATAAACCCTCCTGCACCGCATGACCCGTGACCTGGAGTGACGTTGGGCCGAGTAATCCGATGAGGGGCAGGCTCGCAGTCACTGTCACCTCGACCACCGTTACGCCCTCGAGTCGTTCCCGTGAAGCCCTCACTCCTGCCACTCCGCCACCAGCGAGGGACTCGGTGAGTACGTCTCGCGTACGTTGCTCACCGCGAATCAATGACGAGCCAGATAGCGCAGCGACTCGCGCTCCTTCTGCTGCAGCCGCAGTCAATGTCGCGCGTACGTGCATAGCAAGAGCAATCTGCAGAACACCAAGTAGCAACACCAGCAATAGCGGCGTGACGAGTGCAAACTCCACTACGGCGCTCCCCGCATCGCCGCGCGCACGTGTGAATTGACACCGAAGTCTGACTCGGATGCTCATCAACATCCGTATACCCAGCCTGTGGATTTTGGCGAAGCCATCACGGCCCTTGTACACCGCGCACAGCCCGACGCAGGACTCCGGACAGCACTCCATCAGCGAGGAACCAGAGCGCCGTGACGAGCCCAGCGGTCATGACCGCGACCAACACCCAGCCAGGCACATCACCCCGGTCCTCTCGTAACCCGTTGAGTCGAACCATCGCCCGGACATACAGCAATTGGATGTGACGCATGATCTCTCCTTATTTTGTGTTGGTTAGGGAATCGAAAGATTGATGCCATAGACGCCCGGAAAGAGCGCAATAACAACGACGATCGGCAAAATGAGAAAGACGACGGGTACGAGCATCGCAACCTCACGGCGACCCGCGCTCTCTAATAACTGCCGCCGGCCAGCTGCTCGTGCATCCGCCGCCTGAGCACGCAGCACCTCAGCGAGTGGCGAGCCCCGCTCCAGTGAGACCACGATGCCATCCACAAAGCGACCGATAGCCTGTGACTGCGTACGATCTGCAAGATCTCGAAGGGCAACCTGAAGAGATGCCCCCACACGCACATCACTGACAACCGTTGCGAGCTCGGATGCAAGCTCACCATCAACCGTGCGGGACACACGCTCAAGTGCAGCTAGTGGCGGCTCGCCCGCTGCAACGGCAAAAGCGAGGAGCTCCGCGACAGTCGGCAACTGCTCTCCCAAGCGCTTACCGCGACGCTTCGCTCTAGCCGAGAGCAACCAATCCTGAAGTGCGTATGCCGAGACGACACCAAGGCCTGCAAACGCCACCACAATCACGATCGATCCAGAGCGTGCCACGAGGATGACCGAGCCGAGAGTCGCTCCGAAGATGAAGCCGCTCACCATCCACGCCACTTGTGAGAGCCGATACCGCGTCACTTCGCCTGACAGGCCCGCCGATCGAAGCCGCCTTGCCACTGACTCTGGGGTAGCCGACCTTGGCGTGAGAGAGGTCAGGATGGGTGAGACTAACTCAGCCAGAAGCCGCAGGCTTTCGATGCGTACACCGCCTTGTGCGGGACCACCTGAAGTTGCCCGTGCACGATCGACGAGACGCGGTTTGCGGAGTCGCCGCCAACGCGCAAATGCGAGTAAGACCCCCGTGGCTACGACGAGACCAAGCAAAGCTCCGAGAGCTGAGGGGTCCGTCATCGCAAGACTCGGCGTTCAGTAGGCAAAGAGCCAAAGGCAAGCATCACCTTGTAGGCAATCACCGACATCAGCGCACACACGCAGATGAGGACAGCCCCAGTTGCGGATGAGTAGGCTGCAACCGCGTCGGAGCGCGTGCACAGTAGTCCGAGAGTCAGCCAGGGAGCAGCGACCGCGATGCGAGCCGCATTGACTGTCCAACCCTGACGGGCCTCAATCTCTCCGCGCGAACGAGCGTCATCACGCAAGAAGTCGCTCAACGTTGTGAGGACCTTGGATAGATCAGCACCACCGACGTCACGGGCAATCCGCAGAGACACAATGACACGATCTGCAACAGGGTCGCTCAGTTCTCGGTGTAGACGCTCCAGTGCTACTCCGAATGATCCGGTTGCGCGATATTCGGTGGCGAACTCCCCGAACGCCGACCGCAGGAGCTCCGGTCCTCGTACGGCCAAGTCGGCAACCGCCTCGGGAAGTGACATGCCCGCCCGCACGGCCGACACCAACGTGTCCACCGCATCAGGCCAAGCCGTCATCAGTGTGTGACGCCGACGCTTGGCGCGTCGACGCAGCATGGCCACCGGCAGCCAGGCTCCAGCAATTCCCACGAGCATTCCCGCGACTGGCAAAGATGTGACCGCAAGGACTACGAGGGCCACGAGTCCACCGACGATGACACATGCTCCGACAAGCGCCGGCAGGCGTGTGCCGCTGACTCCAGCCAGATCAATCATGCGCACACGACGCATCGGTGCCACCACAACCTGACGACTACTGGTCATTGCCATCAGGATGAGGACAAGACCCAACCCTGCCAGGGCACCGATCAACAGCCCTGTCACGCCGCACCTCCGCCACGCAGGAGGTCGACGAGATCAAACCCGTAAGCAGCGAAGCGGTCCGCATGTGGCGGGTAGCCTCCGCAACGCGCCAGCACTCCGTCACGGAGCCCGTAGATCTCGGCTAACTCGACCGTACCGTTCTCCACTCGCCCCGAGAGCGCTGCGATTTCGCAAACTTTGCGGCGCCCATGCCGATCAGTAGCGGTGTGCACCACGATGTCAACACAGCCCGCGACAGTGGGGACTACGAATTCCGGACCGATGTTTCCACCGGCGAGCAGAGGGAGTGTGCACAGCTTCGTCACGGCTTCACGCGCAGAGTTGGCGTGCAAGGTCGCCATACTGGGCACCCCACTGTTCATGGCGATGAGCAGATCGAGCGCTTCAGCCTGACGGACTTCACCAACAACGAGGCGAGTGGGGCGCATGCGTAATGCCTCTTTGACCAGTCGTCGCAACGGGATTTCACCGCCACCCTCGAGACTGGCATCACGTGTCTGCATGGCAATCCAGTCCGGGTGCTGGAGAGAGAGTTCGAAGACCTCCTCACAACTGATGACTCGTTCGTGGCCAGGGACGCACCCCAGCAGGCCATTCAGCAAGGTTGTCTTGCCCGCTTGGGTGCCCCCCGCTACCAGCACATTGAGACCACTCACTACAGCCGCATCGAGGAACTCTGCTGCCTCGCCAGTCAGGGTGCCCCTATCAACGAGATCACCGACATGAGTCGCACGCACCACGAATCGACGAATATTCACCGACCAATGTCGGCGTGTAATCTCCGGAATCACCACATGCAGCCGAGAGCCATCCGGCAACATTGCGTCGACAAATGGATTGGCGATGTCGAGACGACGGCCAGACCACCGCAACATTCGCTCAACGAGCATCCGAACATCAGCCTCGCTCAGCACCGTGGACGTGAGTTCGCTACGACCCTCTCGGGCCACGAAAACCCGGCCCGGACTATTGATCCACACTTCTTCAACGCGCGGATCATCGAAGTACTGCTGTAGCGGACCGAAGCCAGCCACCGCGTCGTAGACGCCCTGCGCGATCTCATCGGCATGACCCGGGTCATCTGCAGTGTGATCGTTAACTGCCTCGTTGACCAGCCCTTTCACAACCTCGCGCTCGCGCATCGGATCGATACCAAGACGACGAACTTCAGCGCGTACGCGCTCCTCAACTAACCCCGATGGAAGGCTGGTAGTCCCCACGATGTCCCCCGGCTTGTTGTCCGTTGCACTGATGCAGTGTGAGGACGCTAAATCGGGCGGAATAGTTGAGGCAACGCGAGAACACCAACTGTGGACGAACGATTATGCGAACTCCACCGAAGGTGCGACTTTCATCGTTGTAATACGAACCAGTCTTGGTTGCGACGAACTCAGGTGACGATTTGCGAACCAATCGAAGCCAAAGTGGTCGTGACTGCGCTTCCAAGGGTTCCGTTGGCAAGCGTTGGCCAGAACGTCACTTCTACTGACTGGTAGACCAAGTCGTAGGTATCCACAAATCCGTCATTGGTCATGGACGTCTGAACACGCGCCAACGCAGCCCCCGTAAACGCTAATCGATATACGCGCCGCGGGGTTTGCCCAGAAGCCATCGCTTCAAAAGTGGCTGTACGACGCGTGCCTGCATCTGCGAGAGCCATGAGTCGAGGCGTCGCCTGCGAGGTACGAGCGTGCACGCGCAGCGCCTGCGGATAATTACTTTGCGCGTTGATGACAGCACCAGCATCAGGCGGATTATCTCCGCCATACGAACTGTAGTTCGGCAACCGAATCTCAATTTGTGCATCGGAACAGTCAATCCAGCGCGCATGCGCACGATCTCTGGACTCACCCTCGACGCCCTGGACCTGCAAGAAGTAATCGAATGCCATTACGCGCTCCTCAATGCCAAAATGAATTCCGATGTGCCTTCGCCATAACGGCCGAGTGGGCTCTGTGTCGCCGTATAGGCTCCGGTGATTCCGGCATAGCGACCCGTGCCACCCAGCACGGCATATGCGCCGTCGTTGAGTCCTGAACCGATGGCGATGAGCGTGCCGTCAGTCAAGGAGATCACGTGAAGGTGAGCCCCCGCATCCAGTGGCGTCGAGCGGAAGGTGCCCGTAGTCCCGTCATCAGCTCGGACAACGCCCGTTGTGCGCCCATGGCCAGAATCCAATTTGACCCATCGCCAATCGGACCCCACCAAGCGAGTAGGCAGCGCTGGAGTTGCAACCGCCGATGCAGGCACATGGCTCGAATTATCAATAGCCGCATTCGCTGGCCCAGCCAACGAGAGTGCACCTACCGCTCCAGCGCCCACCGCCGCGGACACCAAAAAAGCTCGCCGAGCAACTGTTTGTTCATCCGTCATCTCATGCCTCCAGCGCGGAATATACATGGCAAATGAGCCGAAGGGACGTGTTCAGGCAGCAGATTCCCGGGTAATTGTTTTAGGTGCTCCAACAGCGCCCAGCCGATCGGCGAGGCTCGTGAAAGCAACGCGGGGCGCAGAACGAGGCGCTAGCTCAGCGATCGTCCGCCCGTCACGGATCGCTGTATCGCATGTCTCGGGATCATCTGCTACCAGAGTGGTCTCGGTGATTCCACACAATCGGCGAAGCGCTTCATCAATCTGCCCAATGGCATCACGCCCAACCGCACGCGATCGCACACGATTAACGACCACGTGAACGGGTCGATCGGATGCCAGTTCCTGGAGAGCCGGCCACGCCGCGGCGAGGCGACCAATGCCCACATGATCGGCGGCAACAACGGCAACCACCGCGTCAGCTTCGGCGATGACTGTCGTAGTCGCAGCCGTACGGCACCGATTGATGTCCGAACCTTCGTCGAGGCAAAAGCCGGCATCCACAACGGTCACGTCGACGGCTTCTCGTGCCAGTCGAAGAACTCGCTCAAGAGCCGCGGGCCGCACATGAGTCCAACGGTCGGGCGCATCGATTCCAGTCAGGACACGAAGCTCGCGCGACAAGGATCGCGCCGAGCGAGCGAGCCCGGCGAGATCGAGCGTCCCTTGATCGGCTCGACGGCAGGCAGCAATGAGCCCACTGGATTCGTCCAGCATCCCCAAATGTGATCCGACCGCCCCACCAAAGGGGTCGGCGTCGATGAGCATGACCGATGCGGCTCTACGCGCGTATTCGTCAGCCAGCGCGACCGTCGTTGTGGTGCGCCCCGGCGAGCCGTACGGGCCCCAGACAGCCACTACCCGCCCACGTGAAGTGGATTGCGCCTCGGGCAGGCGAATCTGCCGCGACTGGTGCCGGTGAACTGCCTCAATGGCGGCGGTTACATCTCCGAGCCGCACCGTAACGACTTCGGTTACCCCAAGCCGTTCTAGGCTCTCGCGACTGATCAGGTCATCGACCACGTGGACACCGATGACTCGGAGATCAGCCGCATGAAGACGCCGAACGACGTCAGCGCTGAGTCTCGGAAGCGCGGAGCTCACGATTGCGATGTCGGCGCCACCCGTGGTGGCTGCGCCGAGTAGATCGACCGCATCAACGCAGCGGCGAACGACAAGCGAGCGCGACGCGGATAGGGCAGAGACGAGTTCGGGTTCGGCAGGAATATCTGCCGCAGCGAGTAGTACCGCATTCATCGGGTACTGCCCTCGGGCAATGCGACGAGATCGACAGAGCCCACACGCGTTGCGGCGACGACCGCACCGGCATCGGCGGTCGGCACCTCAAGGACTACACCCAGTTGACCTGTTGAGTTCTCCGCATCAGCAGAAGTTGCTGCGACCAGCGCGTCGCGCATTACAAGTATCGGCACCGCACCCTCAGCATCCGCGGTCGCCCACACGTCAACGCTGGCACCGGGCGCCAAAGTGATCGGGGCATGGAGAGTGTCGACCGGCACCGTTACGAGTCGTACATCAGCGGCCGGGCCGACAACGAAGTCCGCTGCAGCGACGAACTCCCCCGCTCGCAGTGACTGACTCAATATAAGGGTCCCGTCCGGCAATGCGTCGAGATAGGTCGAACCACCGGGCAGATCGACAACACTGATTTCGAAGTCCTCGGGGCTCAGTGCGATCCCCGCCGGCAGCTCGTGTGTCGCGCGCAGGACCGAGACCCCGGAGGATCGCGACCCGAGTAGGAGGGCTCCTGCAGCCATGGCCAGGACGACTAGGACGATGCCCAGCAGGAGCATCGGGTCGCGCAGTCTTGCCCGCGAACCACGCTGGGCAGGAGGCGAAACGGGCATGGTCTCGACGGGACGTAGCGGTCGACGTTGTAGCTGAATCATCGTTCTCCCAGATGTAGTGAGCAGGTGTCCGTCAGAGTGCGCCAAAGACACCTGTGGATGCAACCCGGCATCCACAGGTCATCTGATGGGATGATGGGGGTATGGGCCCAAGGTTCCTTACTCTCGCCGACGTGCAGGAGCAACTCAATGTTTCTGCCGCGCAGGCCTATGCCCTGGTGCGAACGGGCGAGTTGAAGGCCATGAAAATCGGCGGGCGGGGCGAATGGCGCGTGGCTGCTGACGATTTAGACGCCTATATCAACCTCATGTACGAGCAAACCCGAGAACAGATAGACCACGCACACGAGCGCACGTGATGTCAGCGCACCACTTGAACTGCCGTGATCGCGTGAGTGCTCACCGAGATCAAGGCCCCGGGTGCTTCCACAGCGATATCGATGTGATCCGCACCAACTGAGCTCAGCGCCCCGATCACCCTTCGCCCACCTGCGAGGTGCACATGAGCGAGTTGCCCGACCAAGGACCTCAACATGGACGCGATTCCGAGGCGATCGGCCACGCCGCCGCTCTCCCACGCCAGCGCTGACGCCAGACCCTCGACGGCCGTGATGGAACTCAGCGGAACGAGCCAAGTCCATTCAGGGTTGCCGATAACAACAGCCTCAGGCCCCACCTTCTCCACAGTCCCGGCCAGGGATAGATCACCGGCTTGGATAACCACGTCGTCGCTGACGCGAAGTCGATGCGCCAGCGTGACCTGAGCGGTCTCCGCCTCTGCCACGGCGCGCACTAGTTCGTCGTCGACCACCTCGTCGACCCCGCTCCACAGCGATTCGGCCAATCGATCCCACCGGTCCGGCTCCATGTCGGGCACCCTAACCCGCGACTAGGCCCGGACTCGCGCTGAGAGATATCCACAGGAGGGAAGCCCCAGAATCCCTCCGGTTGACACCCGGTCATGGCCGCATCATTCTTCATCAAACAGCATCAAACAACACTATTAAGCCATAGTGATAGGGGCAGATATGAGTACAGCGGCACTCAGGGCGTTCGCGCCAGCCGAAATCAAGGCGGCGGCCCCAACCCTCCTTCAGGTGGTGGCCCCGGAGTCGATCACCCCCGAGCGTGCTCATCTTCCGCACCCAACCGAGTGGACCGCTCGGATGGCCCGGGCACTCATTGAGGCTGTCGCTGGCGAACGTCCGGTCACCCAACTCACGAAGTGGACGACTCGAGAAGTTCTCCTGCAGGTGACTGTTCGTGCAGCCGCCGCACGGCGACATCCCGCTGGAAAGGCTCTGGCCTCACCACTTCGCCGCGTCGGCAGCGTACGCATCTGCGTCGTTGCTCCAGGCATTGTTGAGGCATGCGCAGTAGTCAGCGGTATGACACGTGCACGAGCAATTGCGTTGCGCCTAGAAGCGCGCG
>JBIHZU010000044.1:0-9132 GCA_044240285.1 Candidatus Nanopelagicales bacterium
GGGACTCTGGATCATGACGGCCACTGCCACCGTCGGATTGTTTGCAGGGGCCATGGCGATCATCCAAGCGACCGGGGGACGGTCGGCACTCGTCTGGGCAGTGCCGGTCTTGGCGCCGACACGCACGGGATTGCCATTGGCGTCTGTGATGCCCTGCAATGTTGTCGCGGTGCCTCGGTCGACGACGGCGACCATCATGTCCTGCAACTGGGTGGCATGCTCAGGCGTGAGCGCCCGGCCGAACTCAGTGGGCTCAAAGGTCTTCAGGATCGTCAAGTCAGGGCCGCGAATCTCTTGGACGAGGTATGGGTTCATCACGATGCCGCCATTGCCAACTCCTGCGGCAACCATCGCCATCTGGAGAGTCGTTGCTCGTACATCGAACTGCCCGATCGCGCTGTAGGCGGTGAGCGGTTCGTCCGGATTGGCGGGGAATTCTGAGGTGGAGGCCCGAAGGGGCACGTCGAATGCTTTATCAAATCCGAACCG
The DNA here is from genome assembly GCA_044240285.1 of Candidatus Nanopelagicales bacterium. Lineage (GTDB taxonomy): Bacteria > Actinomycetota > Actinomycetes > S36-B12 > S36-B12 > CAINMH01. The sequence goes on from JBIHZU010000044.1 coordinate 490, forward strand.
CTCAGCTTGTGCGCGCAGGGCATCGGCTCCGAGTTCGTTGCCCATCCACGCAAAGGCTGTGTTGCATGACTGAGCGAGCGCTTCGATCAGGGTGACCATGCCCTTGGGCCCGCAGTCTGCGCCGGTCCAGTTGCGCAGTGTTTTAGTTGAACCAGGCAAGTCGTAGACAGCGGGTCCCGGCACTAAGGAACTCGGAGTAAACCGACCGGACTCCAACGCAGCCGCTGCGGTCACGACCTTGAATGTCGAACCAGGTGGGTTGGTGGTGACAAGCGGGCGATTGAGCATGGGTTCGCTCGGGTCATTAAGTAGGTCGTTGTAATAAATCCGCATAGCTTCGGTGTCGTGACTAGAGAGCCTGTTGGGGTCAAAGGACGGAGACTGGACCAGAGCAAGAATGCGCCCGGTCGCCGGCTCAATCGCCACGACAGCTCCGATCGTGCCCTTGATGCCCTGCCATGCGACCTTTTGTGCCGCGGGGTTCAAGGTGGTGGTGACGGCACCACCTTTGGGCTTGCGTCCTGAAATCAACTGATCGAGGCGATCGAAGAAGAACAGGTCCGACGAACCGGAGAGTACGTCGTTCTCGGTGCGCTCAAGGCCGGTAGCGCCGTACAGGATGGAGTAGAACCCGGTCGCTGAGACGTACATTGGTCCTTCTGGATAGACACGTTCGTACTTCAGTTCACCACCCGTGTCAACGGAACGCGCGATGGGTTCGGAGTCCACCAGGATCGGACCGCGCTCGCGCACGTACTCCTCGAGAAGCACCCGCTTGTTATCAGCCTTGTTGCGGTAGTTGTCACCCTGAAAAACTTGTATAAACGAGATGTTTACGAGCAAGGCGATCATCAAAAAAATTAGTACGACACCGATCCGGCGGATGCTCCTACTCACCGTGGCGTCACTTTCCCCGCGTAATGGGGACGACTTGGGTGAGGGCATCAGGTTCTGAGTGCTGCACTGCAACAGGCTGTCGCGCACGATGGGACATCACCATTAGCAGGCCAACGATGATCCAGTTGGCGACTAGTGACGAACCGCCATAGGACAGAAATGGAGTGGTCAAGCCCGTCAGCGGAATCAAACGCGTGACTCCACCAATGATCACGAACACCTGAAGTGCCATGGTTATCGAAAGGCCCGCTGCGAGAAGTTGACCAAATGGATCGCGTACTGCAACGGCAGTGCGCAGGCCACGTTCGATCAACACTCCGTAAAGTAAGACGATCGCGAAGAGACCGGTGAGTCCGAGCTCTTCACCTAGCGCTGCCACGATGAAGTCGGTGTTTGCGAAAGGTACGAGTTGGGGGTAGCCATTGCCTAAGCCCGTGCCGAAGAGACCACCATTGGCAAAGCCGTAGAGTCCCTGCACAATCTGGTAACCCTGATCCTGGGCGAAGGAAAATGGATCGATCCAGATCTGCACTCGGACTCGCACATGTGAGAACGCGAAGTAAGAGCCGAGGGCTCCGACGGCAAAGAGAACCGCACCGAGGCCAAGCCATACTCGTCGCTGTGTCGCAATGAAGAGCATGGTGACGAAGAGCCCAAAAAAGAGAAGCGATGTGCCAAGGTCTTTTTGGAAGATAAGAACTGCCAATGAGACTACCCATGCCACGAAGATCGGACCGAGATCTCGCGCGCGAGGCAGCCCAATTCCGAGAAATTTCGTTCGTACGACTGCGAGCGAGTCGCGCGTCATCACAAGATAACCAGCGAAGAAGATGGTCAGCAGGATTTTCGCTGCTTCACCCGGCTGGAATGAGAACGAGCCGACGCGGACCCACAATGTTGCTCCGTTGACCGTTGAACCGATCACGGGAAGGAGCGGAAGGATCAGCAGCAGAATGCCGAACAGACCGCACGTGTAGGTGTAACGCTGTAAACGCCGGTGATCGCGAACAACGAAGACGACTGCGAAAAACAGCACCGTTGCGATGGCGTACCAGGTTAATTGTGCATAAACATCAGGTGTAGGTGGTATCTGATTACGACGTTCTGCAGACTGTATTGCCGCGACATCTAGCCGATAAATCATGACAAGGCCGATGATGGTCAGCGTGGTCGCGACGGGCAATAAGAACGGATCGGCGTACGGAATTCGCCACCTCACGACAAGGTGTGCGATGACCGCTAGAGCACCGACAACTGCTGCTGTGATCCAGAATCGACGCCCAAGTGGCTCACCTGTTGTCCAGCCCACCTGCAAAGTGCCGAGGACTCCGAGGCCCCACCCACATGCAATCAGAAACAATTCGAGCCAGCGCCGTGTTGGCTGGGTGAAGCGAACGGCCGGCAGAAAGCCTCGTTCGGTCATCGTCATAGCGGCGCCTGTGGACAGCCCGCTGGTGGCTTGCGCGACAGACAAGCTGTGGCGAGAGTGTCGAGTTCGTTTACGATCCGCTGGGCATCTTGAATATCGGATGCAGGGATGCCTTTGCCGACGAGTTCGGCATTGAAAGTGGGCAGATTGCTCACTGAAATCGTCGTGACCTCTTGGGTACGTTGAAGCGGCACACCAAGGAAACTGCCCTCAATACCCTGGAAAATAGTGACCTGGCTATCAGAAACTCCGACGTACCACTGATTTTGCCACCACAGTCGGCCAATACCGAGCACTGCTAAAAGCACCAGAATCGTAACGGTGGCGCTGATGATCGTGTTTCGAATGATGCGCCGTGCCCGCAGTTGACGCAAATTGAGCGATTGCGCATGAGGTATCCAGCCATTCAGTGCCCGCAACGCTGGTTGCTCTGATGTAGGCGCTCCCACTGCCGGAGGTGGCAGGTCTGGACGATTGGGATCTGGCTGCGCATCGTCAGGGAAACGCACCTGTGGGAGTTGAGCACGTACGCGTGGTTCACCAGCGGCACCTACGACAACTGGGGGCTGACTGGCCATGCGCTCTGCCGTCAACTCATCTGCGTCAATTACATGTGCGACTACGACCGTAACGTTGTCGGGTGCCCCACGTGAGAGTGCGAGCTCGACGAGGGCCGTGACTGCGGCGGTGGGTTCACGATCACCAACGATAAAGCGAATGTCATCATCGGTGACGACAGTCGTAAGTCCGTCACTACAGACTAAGTATCGATCACCAGCCATTGCTGTTGCGACGTGATGGTCGACGGGTACTCCCTCGGTGCCATCAATTGCCCGCATGAGCAGTGAGCGCCGCGGATGCACAGCGGCCTCTTCGAGAGTGATTCGACCCGCATCGACGAGTGTTTGTACGTAGGTGTGATCAACGGTCAGTTGCACCAAGGCACCGTCTCGCAGTAGATAGGCACGAGAGTCTCCGACGTGTACGACGGCCATGTCTGGTGCATGCCACACGAGTGCCGTCACAGTGGTGCCCATTCCGGCAAGCTCAGGAGTGCCGGCAACAACAGCTGTTATTTGTCGGCCAGCTTCATCGACTGCACCCACCAGCGTTGTTTCGTCGACGTCCTTGCGATCAAGAGCGGCCAGTGTGGCGACAACTGTGGCGCTTGCTAGTTCACCAGCGGCATGACCGCCCATACCATCGGCAACAATCAATAAGTGTGGAGATGCATAGCCGGAGTCTTCATTGCCGCGTCGGATCAAACCGACATCGGAACGTGCCGCGTAGCGCAACGCGAACATGTCAGGCCTGAAGTTTCACGACGGTGCGACCGATGCGCACCGGGACGCCGGGGTTGAGTACGGCTGGACTCGTGATGCGACTGCGGTCAAGCCATGTGCCGTTTGTGGAGCCTAGGTCTTCAACCATCCAGACACCTTCGGATGGATAAATGCGCGCGTGACGACTAGATACGTAGTCATCATCAGCGATGAGTGTGGAGTCAGGAGCTCGCCCGATGGTGACTTGCTCGGTGCCGAGCAAGATCACGGTGCCGGCAAGTGGTCCCTCTTCCACGAGGAGGGCCGTGCCAACCGTGTTCTTGGACTTCTTGGGTTGTTTGGGCGCCTTGACTGATTTGGGTTGACGTACGCGCTCTTGCTCAGGGCCAGAAAGGTCAAGACGTGCTGGACGAGCCTCGCGGGGCGCACCTAGATCGCGGCGCAGTGCGAGCACAGTGAAGAGTACGAAGAGCCAAAGGCCCACAAGGAAGGCGAGGCGAAGCAGTGTGAGAGTGAGTTCGGACATTAGGCGGTCCGGTAGACGAATATCGTCGAACCCACCTGCACCGTGCTGCCGTCGACAAGAGCAATCTGGCTGACCCGCTGTCCGTCCACGAGCGTGCCGTTTGTAGAGCCGAGATCGCGAAGGACTGCGGGTGTGCCCAGCACAATCTCGCAGTGTGCGCGCGAGACTCCAGGATCTTCAACGCGAATGTCTGAGTCGGGCCCGCGGCCTAACCGGTTCACAGCGCGAACGAGAGCGTAGGCGCGACCCGCGGATTCGAGGTGGGGCTGACCAGGTCTCGGTTGCCCAACCGCATTGATTGCTGAGTGCGCTTCACTGCGGACCCGAAAGATACCGGTGGGAAGTTCATCGTCCTGCTCGAGAACAACTTCAACTGGGCCGAACAAGGTGTACGACTGTTCGGTCGCATATTCGGTGACAAGGCCGGCGAGTTCTTCTTGCAGGGCCTCGAGGTAGACAGCTAGTCGTGCGTAGTCGTGAGCGGACAAATCAGTGGTGAAGGCATTAGGCACCACAGTGCGATCCCGCGAGATGACCGCCGCACGGTCATCTACCTCTCGCTGGAGGGCCGCGGCGATCTCCACCGGTTGAACCTCGGACTTAAAGGCTCGAGCGAATGCACCATTGACCACGCGGTCAAGGCGCTCTTCGAATCTGTCGAGAAGTCCCACGTTGTGATGGTAGTCCGCGGACCTAGTCGGATGCCGCAGCGAGAAGCGCTGCTGTGACGTGTTCGTTGCCCAAAAGTGGGGTCATCGTGAGGGAACCTACCCCTTCGGCACCGCTGACGTCCTCAATTACGCGATCTAGGAGGATTCCGGGCGCTAGGAAGGCGGCGACCACATGAACACGCTCAGCGCCCGCCGCTCGGGCTGCCGCGATAGCGGTTGAGGGGCGCTGGCCCGGCCCCGAGGCGAAAGCTGCTGCGTAGTTCGATATTCCCCTACTGCGTGCCCAACTGGCAGCACGATGGTCATCTGCTGAGAGAGCCGCGGGATCTGAAGATCCGGCTGTGACCAGGATGAGTGCGTCTCGAGGAGAGATCTGTGCCGGTGCGAGCGAGTCAAGCGCCGCGATGACTGTCTCGTCGGTGAGCCAGCCACTCCGAACGACCACATCACGGCGATCCAGCGAGCTGACTTCGCGAGGGACGTCCACCTGGGCGTGGAACGCCTGCGCGATGAGCAGCGGAATCACCGAAATCGACGACCCAGAATCGGGGATGAGGGCGAAAACTTCCCCGAGAGACGGGCCCTGATGATCAAGGAATGCAACTACCGCCTCTACCCCTAGCGCCCTGAGGATCGCAGCTTGTTCTGCGACTGCTTCACCATGCCGGGAGTCGGGGCTGCCGTGCGCAAGTAGGACGACAGTCATCAACGGTCCTGAAGGACCCCGGCGCGCACGTGGCCGGCATTTGGTGAAATGCGGCCTAAGTCGCCGAGGGAATCACGCAGGCGCACCACTTCGCCGACGACAATGATCGCTGGATTGCGAACTTCGCGGGCAAGTGCCACCTCGGGCGCGGTGGCTAAGGTCGCGACAGTTGTGCGCTGCGCAGGCGTCCAGCCGGACTCGATGATGGCAACTGGCGTACGGGCGGGCCGACCTGCGGCCAGCAAGGAAGCCGTGAGTTCGGCGAGATGCGAGACACCCATGAGAAGCACGATTGTTGCGTCCACAGGTGCAGCTTCGATGTTCGCTTTCGCATCATGCAGACCATCATGTGCCGACACCACTACGAATGACGTGGTGATTCCTCGGTGAGTGACCGGAATGCCCGCAGCCGCTGGCACCGAAATTGCGCTCGTTATGCCTGGAACGACCTCAACCGGGATGCCAGCGTCAATGCATGCCTTCGCTTCTTCGCCACCGCGACCAAGGACGAACGGGTCTCCGCCCTTCAAGCGCACAACGCGGCGACCTTCGAGTGCTTTTGCAACGATGATCTCGTTGATGCCGTCTTGCGTCGCAGCATGTGCACCTGGCTCCTTGCCGACATAAATGACTTCTACGCCAGGAGCGAGATGTGTGAGTGGAGCGTGTGGGGCAAGTCGGTCAACGACCACTGTGTCTGCGAGGGCCAGCACCGTACGCGCGCGCACAGTCAAGAGATCTGGATCTCCGGGGCCGGCACCGACTAGGTGCACTTGACCAACACGATCCGTGCGCCGAGTGCGACGTAGCGCTAATGGCTGCTCAGCGAGTGCCTGAGTGATCACATTGAGTACAGCCTTAGCCCGCTTGGGATCTCGATCACCTCCGACGGCAACGATGACGCCGTCCTCAGCGCGATGTATCGATGGAGTGTGTGCAGTTGCCATCTCTGCGTCCGCAGCATTGACACAAAAGATGCGGGACTTCTCCGCAGCGGTGCTCACGGCAACATCAACTTCGGGTATTCCAGTAGCGGTGTGAACCAACCAAGCATCGCGGATATCGGAGGGCCCTGAGTATGGACGCTGGACCCAATCAATCACCTGCTCTCGGTCCCACTGCTGAATCTCGGAGGTAGCTTGTGGCGCAATCACGCGAACACATGCGCCTGCTTCGAGCAGACCTGCTACGCGTCGAGTAGCAATAGCGCCTGCTCCGACAACAACGGTCTGCTTGCCGGCAATTTGGAGAAGCAGCGGGTACGTCATAGGTGCATCCCACATTCCGTCTTGGCACTATTGGCCCAACGTCCCGCGCGCACATCCGTGCCGTCGGTAACAGGTCGCGTGCATGGAGCGCAACCGATGGAGAGGTAACCCTCGTCTTGCAGAGGGTTGATCAGAATATTGTGCTCGCCAATGTAGGCACCGACATCCGCTTGCGTCCATGCAGCTATCGGATTGATCTTCACCTTGTTGCGCTTTGCATCGATGGTCACAGTGGGAATCCACGCGCGAGTTGCCGCGTCTTCCCGACGTAGGCCGCTCACCCACGCGTCGTGCGCGCTGAGCATGCGGTTGAGCGGCTCAACCTTGCGAAGCGCACAGCACAGATCCGGATTGCGCTCGTACAGACGCGGACCTCGAGTCGCGTCTTGTTCGGCAACGGACTGGATAGGAGTGATGCGCAACAGGTTGACTGGATGGGTTGCTTCAACTGCGTCAGCCATACCTAGTGTTTCGGGGAAGTGGTAACCAGTGTCAATGAAAGCTAGGCGAACTCCCGGGATGACGGTCGATGCCAAGTGCGCGAGTACTGCGTCGGTCATAGATGTCGCAACAACGAGACGATTACCGAATCGCTCATGCGCCCACTCCAGAACTTGCACAGCCTCACCGTAGGAGCCACCGACATCGCGGCCCTCCATGGCCGCCTGTGCTCCCTCGTCCACGAGGACGTGTATGTCTAGATCTGGGGCCACTGTCACCGCAGAGATTCTTCATCAGCTCGAACCGCCCACTGTGCGAACGACTCACCCGGCGTGCGCTGGACCTCGAAGGTCGCGACGAGTCGCTCAACGAGATCCGGTAGTTCGTCAGCAGTGACGCGAAGACCACGCGGCTTCCTGCCGAAGTCCGAGGTCTCGTCATCAAGTCCGCCAAGAGAGCCACCGAGGTGCACCTGGAATCCTTCGATTTGGTTGCCACTGTCATCAGTGACTAGGGCACCCTTCAATCCGATGTCCGCGATCTGGAAGCGTGCGCACGAGTTCGGGCATCCGTTGACGTGCAGAGCAATGGGCTCATTGAAGTGGGGGAGGCGCTTCTCCAACTCCGTCACCGCGGCCTCGGCAGTTGCCTTGGTTTCAACGATGGCGAGTTTGCAGAACTCGATGCCTGTACATGCCATGGCGGAACGACGGAAAGTCGACGGTTCCGCCTCAAGGCCGATATTGCGCAGTGCAATAACAAACTCGGAGGCACGTTCCTTCGGGATGTCGAGTATGACAACTTTTTGATGTGCGGTGAGTCGAATGCGATCTGAGCCGAACGATTCGGTCAGCTCGGCAAGAGCAGTGAGGTGTGTGCCACCGATGCGCCCCACTGTGGGTGTTGCACCCACATACACGCGACCGTCCTTTTGCGTGTGCACGCCCACGTGATCACGTCGGCCGCCTGCGGGCTCCGCGGGAGCTGGACCGTCGATGAGCTTGCGCTTGAGGTATTCAGTCTCCAGTACGTCGCGGAATTTTGCCGCACCCCAGTCGGCAAGTAGAAACTTCAGCCGGGCCTTGGTGCGCAGGCGACGGTAGCCGTAGTCGCGGAAGATTGAGATGACACCGGCCCATACATCGGGAACCTCGTCAAGTGGGACCCACGTACCTAGTCGCTCTGCCAGTCGAGGGTTGGTAGACAGACCGCCGCCGACCCACACATCGAAACCGGGACCATGCTCAGGATGGATGACTCCAACGAAACTCACGTCATTGACCTCGTGCACAACGTCAAGCCACGGTGATCCAGAGACAGCTGACTTGAACTTTCGCGGAAGATTAGAGAATGCAGGATCTCCCACATAGCGCGCGACAATTTCGCGAATAGCTGGAGTGCCATCGATGATCTCTGCTTCGT
>JBIHZU010000275.1:0-2578 GCA_044240285.1 Candidatus Nanopelagicales bacterium
GAAGGGATCCTCGCCCCTGATGACGCAGGGCTAGCGCGGGCTCTAGTCGAGTTGGGTCGAGATCCGCGTTTACTCGCCTCCATGTCGGCGCATAACCGGTCAACGCCACCCGCCCAGAATTGGCCCGAAGTGCTCCAACTGACCGCTCTTGCCTACGCGCGCGCTTCAGCACTCATGACTTCACGCGCGTAGGCTGTCCCTGTGGGCATCGCATTTGCCAAGGGGCATGGGACGGGGAACGACTTTGTCGTCGTGCCGGATCTTGCTGACCGTGATGACCTCACTGCTGAGCAGGTTCGGGCGATCTGTGACCGGCAGACCGGAATCGGCGCCGATGGGTTGCTTCGAGTGCTCCATCGTGACGGCCACTACTTCATGGACTATCGCAATGCCGATGGCTCGATTGCCGAAATGTGTGGCAACGGAGCCCGTGTCTTTGTGCGCTATCTCATCGAGGAAGGTCTCGCGGCACCTGGCGACCTCGTCATCGGCACACGCGGTGGCGATCGAGAGGTGAGCGCCCAAGCCTCCGGGGACATATCGGTTGTCATGGGTGTGCCTACGACTCCCCAACTTCGTGCTGTTCCGGTGGTTACGGTGGGGGATCGCAGCTGGAATGCCGTAGGCGTGCACATCCCCAATCCGCACGCGGTGGTGTTCGTTGATTCGCTAGATGACGCAGGCGCCTTGCGCGCCGCGCCTGAGTTTTCTCCACATGGTGTTTTTCCTGACGGTGTCAACGTGGAGTTTGTCGTCTCAATTGCCGAGGCACATGTGGCAATGCGCGTCTTTGAGCGCGGTGTCGGAGAGACACTCTCGTGTGGCACCGGAGCTTGCGCGGTCGTCTGGGCAGCGCGCAGACAAGATGGGGCTGCGCAGGCGCAGACATGGATCGTCGATGTGCCCGGGGGCCGTCTCGAGGTCACTGAGCGGGCTGATGGCCAAGTCGTTCTGACCGGACCTGCAGTGATCGTCACTCGTGGCGAGATTGACCTGTCGGCTCTATGACGGATTCATTCGACGAGGAGTCCTACGACCTGCAGGACCGACAGGCGCTCAGACGTGTCCCGGGGCTTTCGACCGAACTCGAGGATATTGGCGAGGTTGAGTACCGCCAGGTGCGACTCGAGCGTGTAGTGCTCGCGGGGGTATGGACCGAGGGCTCGATTGAGGATGCTGAGCGCAGCATGCAAGAGCTTGCCCGCCTTGCAGAGACTGCAGGTTCGGTCGTACTGGAAGGACTCATCCAGCGTCGCGATAGACCTGATCCGGCGACCTATTTGGGATCCGGAAAAGCTCGCGAGTTACGTGACGCGGTGCTGTCGACCGGCGCAGACACGGTCATCTGCGATGGTGAATTGACCCCGGGGCAGTTGCGCCAGCTCGAGGACGTTGTGAAAGTAAAGGTTGTCGATCGCACGTGGCTCATCCTGGACATATTTGCGCAGCACGCTAGTAGTCGTGAAGGTAAGGCTCAAGTGTCGTTGGCCCAAATGCAGTACCTCCTGCCGCGACTTCGCGGTTGGGGTGAGTCCTTGTCTCGGCAAGCCGGCGGCCGGGCTGGTGGCGCCACAGGCGGCGTCGGAACCCGTGGTCCTGGAGAGACCAAGATTGAGACGGATCGTCGACGCATTCGCGCTCAGATGACCAAGCTTCGTCGTGAACTTAAGGAGATGGAAAAGGCGCGCACCACCCAGCGACAAAGCCGCCGGCGATCAGGAACTCCTGCTGTGGCGATTGCGGGTTATACCAACGCAGGCAAATCCAGCCTGCTCAATCGACTGACGGGTGCAGGAGTTCTGGTGGAGGACTCGCTTTTCGCGACTCTCGATCCCACCGTACGTCGGTGCACTTCGCCGGGTGGTCGCGAGTTCACTCTCGCCGACACCGTTGGCTTTGTGCGGCACCTGCCCCATGCGCTTGTGGAGGCATTCCGTTCGACACTTGAAGAGGTAACGTCCGCCGACTTAATCCTTCATGTGGTGGACGGCTCTGATTCTGCGCCGGAGGTGCAGATTGCCGCAGTTCGTGAGGTGCTCAATGAGATCGGTGCAGGCGGCGTACGCGAGCTCATCGTGATCAACAAGGCCGATGCCGCCGACCCCGAACTTTTGAGCCGTTTGCGACGGTGGGAGCCAGATTCGGTGGTGATCTCGGCTCGCACCGGGGAGGGTCTAGCGCAGTTACTCGAAGTCGTTGAGGGATATCTGCCGCAGGGCCTCGTGGATGTGGATGTGGTGATCCCTTACTCACGGGGCGATCTGGTCTCGCGCGCCCACCGTGAAGGTGAAGGGGTTCACGAGGAGCACACTCAGGTAGGCACCCGTCTGACTGCCAAGGTTCCCGAAGAACTCTCGGCCCTCCTATCCGCAGCTGCCGGTCCCCGGCCTGCTTAAATAGTGGCTAGATAGGGAGGGCAAATGTCTGCTCACGATGATCACGGTAATACCCCTGCGGCTTGGACGGTTCTGGTTATCGTCACGGCTGCGTTCATCATTGGCACCGTTGGCTTGCTTGTCGGTAGTTGGGTGATCTTCTGGGTCTCGGTGGGCGTGCTCGTACTTGGTGGGATCGTCGG
>JBIHZU010000276.1:0-2570 GCA_044240285.1 Candidatus Nanopelagicales bacterium
ACGCCACCGGCTTCGACCCACGCGAGGATCGCGGCTGAATAGCCCGGGGTGAGCGGGATGCCAAAGCCGCCATAGCCGTATAGCACTGCAGGTCGCGCACGATCAGGCGCTTCGGTGGGTGAGAGCACGATCATGCGCACAGGCGTGCCATCGGCGGAGGCCGCGATCACTTGACGCGAGAAGACGCGCGGCACTTCAACGACTCCGGGAGGCGAAGCCGCAAGCGTGACTTCACCTGTGCGGGCGTCGAAGGCATAGACATGTGGCACGGTGGTGTTGTCGGTGTAGACGAACCACACGACCGGGCCACCCTCGGGGCGTTCGATCGGCCCAGAGATCGTGCCCGCACCTGGCAACTCGACTTCGCGAATGACTGCGCCCGTGGCTAGATCACGCAGAGTCATCTCACTGATGCCATGACGCGTATGAGTCACCAGCAACTGTGGTGAAGCGACCTCGGGGCCATCGAGCACGGCAAAGCCATCGAGTACGGCATCTTGATCTTCAGCAATGAGATCGACCCAATGCTCAGAAGTGGGCGTTGCCGGATCACACACCGCAACTCGTCCGCGGGGCGCATCAAGATCGGTGCTGACATAGAACCGACCATCGCGACCAGTGCTGATGCCGGTGTTTGCGTCAACATCTCCTTGCACCAACGTGAAGGCCGGCGCATTACTGGGTGACTTCGTCAGGTCGGCAATCCACAAATCATTGCGCGGCTCGGTGCCTTCTGACGCCGAGACCTGCAGCCAGCGACCATCAATGCTGACCTCGACGCCGTAGTAGTTCGTCATCGTCATCCCGGCACCAAACACCAGCACGTCGGTGTCGGTCGGCGCCCCAAGCTGATGCAGATAGACCCGGCGATGGAAGTGCTGCTCGGCTTCGGGCAACAACTCTGGCGCAATGCGACGTACGTAATAGAACGCCTCACCACCAGGAATCCACGCCACGGGGGAGTAGCGGCAGCGGTCGATCGGACCATCGACGGTCTGGCCCGTGCTCACGTCCATGACATACAGGACCGACTCTTCGTTGCCACCGACTGAGAGTTGGTAGGCGATGTAGTCGCCCTCCTTCGATGGCTGCCACGAGTCAAGCGTCGTCAAGCCGGAGGGGTCGATGGTCATTGGATCGAGCAGGACGCGCTCTTGGGTTGCGCCCGGATCGATCGTGTAGAGGATTGCAAACTGCTGGCCAGGCTCGCGACGCATCACAAATGCGCGCTGGCCGCGCCAATAGGTCGGCGACACAGTGCCCGCACCCAACAACTCACCCACCCGCGCGCCGAAGTGCTCACGGAGTTTCCAGTCCGCACGCTCGGCGTCCATCAATGCCGCCTGCTGTACAGACCATTCTTTGGTGCGCTCGTCAGCGGGATCCTCGAGCCAGCGGTAGGGGTCAGCAACCGCTCGACCATGGAGGTCATCGACGAGATCGAGGCGAGGTGCGGCGGGGTACTGGGGCATGCCCCGACCCTATTGCGTCCGGTCTAGGGTTGCTTCACGTGAATGCCGATCTGGAGCGCCTCGCCGGGGCATACGGCGTGGCCACCGGATACCGGGATCAATCAGGTGCACACCGCGATGTGTCCGAGCACACCGTCGCCGCGGTGCTGCGGGCGCTTGGCGCTGATCCAGAGTCACCTGCGCGGTCACTGGAGGAACATCAACTTCGCGATTGGCGACGCGCCCTTCCCCCAGTTTTCGTAGCAATCGCCGGCCGGTCCCTGTGGTCGTGGGTGCATCTCCCACATGGCTCACCACTGCGTGCCTGGGTCGTCTTGGAAGACGGCAGTCGACGCGATCTCGCGCAGTTAGATCACGTGGTCGCGCCCCGGCTGGTCGATGGGGTCTTGACCGGTGAGGCTGCGATCGAGATCCCGAGTGACCTGCCGCTGGGTTGGCACGAGGTTTATGTGCACACGTCCGCCGGTGAACACACCATGGCGTTGGCAGTGACCCCTGCGCACCTGTCTTCACCGCGACTGGGTGCTGAGCGCTCATGGGGGCTGATGACGCAGATCTACGCGACGCGATCAAAGTTGTCATGGGGACTCGGCGACCTTGGCGACCTCTCCGCCCTCGCCACATGGAGTGGTCGAGATCTCGGGGCGGACTTTGTATTGATTAACCCCATGCATGCGGCAGAGCCGGTCGCGCCGCTCACTCCATCGCCGTACTTGCCCACGTCGCGACGATTTACAAACGAGATCTACCTGCACATCGAATCAATCCCCGAATACGCGCAGCTCGACGAGCAGCAGTGTGCGTACATCGCAAGTCTTGCGGCACCCCTGCAGGCGCGCAACGTCACGACAGACCTGCTCGACCGCAATGCAGTGTGGACGGCGAAGCGTGCAGCGTTAGAACACTTGTTTACAGTTCCCGCAACTACACAACGACAAGCAGCCTTCGACGCCTACGTCGCACGTGAAGGTGTAGGACTCAATGATTTCGCCACCTGGTCTGCGATCGCCGAAGAGCACGGCATTGCGTCTGCCACGTGGCCCGCGGAGCTGAGCCACCCAAGTTCGGCCGCGGTAGTGGAATACGCGGAGCAACACC
>JBIHZU010000046.1:0-9080 GCA_044240285.1 Candidatus Nanopelagicales bacterium
GACAACAACGGTGACGTTGAGGCTGTGACGACTGATAACTTCCAGCTCTGCAAGCGACATGCCCAGGCCGCCGTCTCCGACGAAACACATTACTTTTCGGTCAGGATTTGCGAACGCCGCGCCAATCGCTGCAGGAAGCGAAAAGCCCATAGTGGCAAGACCATTTGAGATCAGAACCTCATTTGGACGCTTTGCCGACCACACTGGCATGGTTACCAGCATGTGCGCCCCAGCGTCTACGGTGGCAATTGCATCTGGGAACTCAGAGTTGGTCATGGAAACCACGTTTTGTGGGCTCAGCGCGGACTGGGTGGGAAGCTCGAGGAGCGCATCCTTGAGACACGGCCGAGTGAATGGCTGATCCCATTTGGCGACAATGTGATCGAATAGCCGAGGAAGCGCTGTTGCGTAGTCAACAACCAATAGTCGCGGATTTCCAAAGTATTCAGTTTCCACTTCGTGGCTGTGGACGAGAATTGTTGTTGCCTCATAAGGCCAAGGGCCAGGCATTGGCTCGACGGAGTCTAAACCGACACCGATGATGAGGTCTGCCTGACGTAGTAGGCCTCGTTCGGCAGGGACGCCGGTGAAGAACCCGCAGTAGGAATCCCATTCCTCGGGCACAATCCCTTTGGCTTGATAAGTGACCATGATCGGGGTCGAATTCTCAGCCAGAAGACTACGCACGGTCGTTGTTGCATTGATGGCATCGAGTCCGAAAATGATGAGGGGGCGTCGTGCCGCTCCAATGATTCTCGCGATGTCGTCCATGTCGTGAGGTGATGCCTGCACCGCTGCGCCCGCTATTGGGGGAGAGTCCCCAGTTTGTGTCGAATCGAAAGCCAGATGGACTGCGCCCTGCGGTGCTTGCATCGCGAGTTCTCCGGCGGCGATCACTGTATCCACTGAGTTCGAGGAACCTAGGGCTCCACTCCACTTTGTTATCGGCACAGTGGTCGCTACCTGATCGAGGCGTTGGTGCGCAATTCGCCTTGAGGATTCGCGCGAAACTGTGTCAGAGATCAGCAGTAACGGGAACCGATCTAATTGTGCTTGGGCGACACCATTCAATGCATTTGTGAGACCTGGTCCGCGCGTCACTATCGCGACGCCCACACGACCGGTGAGCTTGCCGTAGGTAGCTGCCATGATGCACGCAGCGGTCTCATGGTGCGTCAGCACGAATTCAATACCGAGATCACGCGCCGCAGCAATCATGTCGAGATTGGGGCCGCCTCCTGGTACGCCGAAAATGCGATCTACCCCGAGTTGGCTGAGTCCTCGTGCGAGGTCTTGCGCCAGGCTTTGGCTCATGACTAGTCCAGAAGTTCGACGGTGAGGAAGAGCATGTCTGTGGTGCCAAAATTCTCAAAGTCGTGAAACCACGTGTCTTCTGAGGAGTGCTCTGAGTAGTTGGTATCGCCCGCGCTGTACTCGCGAGTGATCATCGATCCATCCTGGCTGCGTTGGCGACCAATGCCCCCGTGGATCACGGTCCAGAAGTAGCGGGTCGCATGAGTATGGAAAGGCCCGCGCTCGCCCGGTTGGAGACGTACTTCCCACACCCGGATCTTGTCGTTTGCGAAGAGAAGCGCTGTGCCGACGTCGAAGTTTGAAGCCACCACATCGAGTTCGTGGGCGTAGTCATGAGCGTTGAACTCTTCGGTCTTCAGGACTCGGGCGGCCATGTGCTCTCCTTCACGCAAGGGTTCAGCTCAAAAGTGTCGACACTTCTTGGGGTGGCTCTCAGCATATCGTGCGGCTGCCGCGGGAAACGTGGTGCACTTTTGGCGCTACGCTGATACGGTACTGCAAAGTGTAAGCACAATCAGAATTCCTCACTACGGCAGGAGATCACATGGCCATCAAGGTCGCACGCTTCAAGGACGTTGCCTCGGGCACGCAAAATGGGCAGTTCACTGTGGGAGACCGCGATGCAGTGACGAGCCTTGATGATCTTGATCCGATCTACAAAACTCTTATTGACGAGCCCGTGACGGCTGTCGTCGCGGTTATGGGCAGCACTGGCCGGCCAAATCTGACGCCCGTGTGGTTTGACTACTCCGGAGATACCGTCTTCTTGAACCTGTCTACTGAGCGCAAGAAGGTTGAGTGGCTGCGCAAGAACCCGCAGGTTTCCTTCATTCTGGTGAATCCCAAGAACCCGTATCACTGGATGAGCATCAAAGCGACCGCGGTCCGCGAGATCTCAGAAGACGATCCGGTAGAGGGCCCTCGGGTCACCCAGCAGCTCGATTTCATCTGGACGAAGTACACCGGACAAGAAGGTCCGTACGGCCTTCGCGACCCAGGCTTCGACGAGCGCCGCATCCTCTTCGAGTTGAAGGTGGATTCACTGGCGACGTTTGGTAAGCCGTAATCATCTGCTGAACGCGGAGTGCTACTCGTCTCTTTCCTAGAAGTGCCAAGTCTCGAAGGGCTCAAACGTGTCTAGTATGCCGCGCGTCGCGGTGGTGGGCGGCTCGCTGGGGGGGCTCACGGCAGCTCTGCTTTTGCGTGACTTGGGGTGCACCGTCAATGTCTACGAACGGTCAGCCGCAGAATTAGAGGCGCGTGGTGCAGGAATTGCAGTACTCGAAGCAACGTGGAGATACCCCGTCGAGAGACTGGGTATTCCTGCTGAGGAATTCGCTTCTCAAACACGGTGGGTTCGTTTTCATTCCCCCGACGGATCCATCGTGTTTGAAGAAGACCACCCGTACTACCTCTCGTCATGGAACGCGGTCTACCGAGTTCTGCTCAAGGGATACGGTCGCGAGCACTACCACCTAGCTTCTGAAGTGATCGATTTCCATGACACCGGCGACAAGGTCGAAATCACTCTCGCTGACGGTCGAACAGACACTGTCGACTTGCTTGTGTTCGCTGACGGCATTACGTCTGGAGCGCGAGCGAGACTGCTCCCGGATGTTGAGCGGGAATACGCCGGCTATGTGGCATGGCGTGGAGTGATGCCCGAATCAGAGCTGAAGCAAGCGACATTTGATGAATTGCATGACACGTTGGCCTACCAGGTCATGGAACACAGTCACATCCTTGTTTACCCGATCCCTGGCCCGACAGGCGACAAGGAACCGGGCAAGCGATTGATGAACATCGTCTGGTACCGCAACGTGCCACCAGACGAACTCGGTGACCTGCTCACAGATGTTCACGGCGAACAGCGACAGGTTTCAGTGCCCCCGGGCTTGATGCGCGAGGACGCAATCGCGGAGATGCGTGAGACCGCACGTACGCACCTTGCTCCGCAACTAGCCGAAGTTGTGACTTCAGTGCCCGAACCGTTCGTGCAAGCCGTGTTTGACATAGAGGTTCCGCAGATGAGGTTTGGTCGCGTGTGCATCATCGGTGATGCCGCGTTTGCAGCACGACCGCATGCGGCTGCCGGAACTGCCAAGGCAGCCGAAAATGGTTGGATATTGGCTGAAGAACTCAGCAAAGCCAATGGCGATGTCCTTGTAGCTCTCGCGGCGTGGGAGCCGCGACAGTTGGAACTTGGCCACAATTTGCTCAAGCGCACTCGCGAAATTGGCTATCGCTCTCAATTTGAGGGCACCTATACACCTGGTGATCCGAATTTTGTGTTCGGTCTTTATGGGCCAGGGCATTAGGGCGTGGAGACAACGACTTTTGAGGCGACCGAATCGCTTGAGGTCGATCGGCAGTCATCGCCGGAAGTGATTTATGAGCAGTTGCGCAGGCGCATTCTGAGCGGCGACATCGCTGCGGGTGCGGAGCTTCGCCAATTGACTTTGGCAGCTGAGTTCCACGTGAGCCGCGGCCCGGTGCGCGAAGCACTCCGCCTTCTTCAACAAGAAGGCCTGATTGATTCGGAAGTCAATCAACGTGCGAAAGTGCGTTCTCTTTCTACTGAGGAGGCCGAGCATCTATACGCCTTGCGCGTCGTCAACGAGGCGGTTGCCTTGTCGGTGAGTGTGCCTCGAATGACCGAAGCAAACATCGACGTGCTTGAGCGCCTCGTCGAAGAACTCGCTCAAACAAATCCGCAGGATTTTGCAGAATGGGAGCGAATTCATGACAGTTTTCACCGGCTCCTACTGAGCCACGCAAGTGCCCAAACACGGGCCTTTTTGACATATCTTGCTCAGCACACGGAGCGTTATCGGCGCATCTATGTGAGCGACAGTGCGGCCGCATGGCGCATGGGTTCGGCGGAGCATGCGCTCATTGCCGCAGCATGTCGAAACCGGGATATTCGCGGCGCGAACGTGCTCTTGGCCAACCACCTTGCCCGTGCCGGGCTCACTTTGGTGGCCATCATGAGTCCAAGTTACGAACCGGAAATGCTACGAGCGGCACTGTTTCAGGTCACAAATACATCACAACTTTAGCCAGTGAGATGTTCAGGCAATTGAGGAAACAGAACACTAACGGAATCCGGCAAAGAGCCTCAAGAAGTTCACTCTCACTGACAGTGATGAGGACAGCCTAAGCATATTCACTTACGTCTACCGTGCGTGAAGGCCTTCCAGCAATGATCGCTAATCGCGGCGGCAAATTCGAATCTCTGTGGAAGGCGAGGCAAAATATGCACGGTCTCTCGACCAGCGGCAAGAGGACTGGCGTGAAGCGAGGGCTCATTGCCTTCGCCGGCGTCACCCTGGCAGTTTCGGTTCTCACCGCTTGCGGCTCAAGCAATGGCTCCAGCAGTTCGTCTGGGGCACCGACAACAAGCGCCACTCCTGGCCCGGCGCCGACATCTCAGTCGGGTACACCCGACGTCAAGGGCAAGACCGTCAAGTTGGTCTCCTGCGGTGACGTCAATCCGTGGTGTGCGATCTACAACGCAACGATCATCAAGGACCTTGAGGCTGCGGGCGTCGTAGTCGAGTTCCTTCAGGACCCATTTGACGCTGCATTGCAGATTCAGAACCTGGCCTCGGCCATCGCAGCTAAGCCCGATCTGATCCTGCTCCAACCGACGGATGACAAGTCACTTGTCCCGTCGATGCAGCAGGCTAAGGCAGCCGGCATCCCGATCATCTACATCAACTCGCACCCGGATGCGGCAGCAGCCGACACGGTTGTGTCAGTGGTCAATGCCGATCAGCCAGCACTGGGCCGCTTTGCAGCTCAGAACTGCGTGGAAGGTATGAGGGCTGCCGGATTCACATCTGGCAACGTCATTGCACTCACGGGCTCTGACTACACCGCAACCAGCAACGATCGCATCACTGCTTTCGTTGAGGAAATGGCGAAGACACCCGAGTACAAGCTCGTGTCTAACCAGAATGCAAACTGGGACGCAGCACTGACCGGCAAGCTTGCTTCGCAGCTTTTCGCTCAGTACGCAAACCAAGGTGGCATTCAGTGTGCATACGGCATGGCTGACTACCAGGCAAATGCAATCATCCAGGCAGCACAGCAGGCGGGTCTCCCCGTTGGTGTTGACAACAAGGGTCTGATTGTTACAGGCAGCAACTGCTTCAAGGTCGGCATCGATAACATCAAGGCTGGGGTCCAGTACGGCACAGGCACCCAGGCTCCTGACGTTGAAGGTAAGGCTGTTGCATACTGGGCGACTCAGTTCCTCTCCGGACAGACCATCCCGGCGGAGAATCTCACTGAAGAGTTCCGCGTCACCAAGGCCACATTGGCTGAGTTCGAAGTCGAATGCACTAAGGCGTAGTTAAAAATTTGGTGCGGGGCCGAAACCGGCCCCGCACCAAATCAATCTCTAAAGTAGGTTGTCAAACGAAGGGATCGGGCGTGTCGGAAACTTTGCGACTTGAGACGCAGGGGATAACGAAGACTTATGGTCACCTGCATGCGCTCAACGACACGTCATTTGATTTAAGAGTGGGAGAGGTTCACGCGCTGCTTGGCCACAATGGGGCTGGGAAGAGCACTCTCGTAAAAATTCTTGCGGGTGTGGTTCACCCCGACTCTGGCACTGTCCGCATTGACGGCGAAGAAGTTTCTCCTCGGAACCCCAGGCACGCGCAGGATCTCGGTATAGCTCTCGTTGATCAAGAGTTGAGTCTCGTCTCGGTGCTTACAGTTGAAGAGAATCTCCGCCTCGGTTCGAGACGAGTTGTCTCGTCGGATGACTTGAGAAAACTCCTTGACACACTAGGCTTGGAGCACGTGACGCTTTCGACGCTCACCGGATCGCTTCCGATTGGCGAGCAGCAACTCGTCGAGATTGCTCGCGCGCTGAGTCGCGATGCCAAGATTCTGATCTTGGATGAACCAACTGCAACGTTGAGTGAGCCTGAGATTGAGCGTGTTTTCGCAGCGGTTCGTAGGCTTGCAGCACAGGGCAAGAGTGTTATCTACGTATCGCATCGCCTGGGCGAGGTCCTGACTCTTTGCCAACGAGCAACGGTGTTCCGCGATGGCAAGGTCGTAGGCACGAAAAACGTTGCTGACCTCGACCGCTCAGGAATCGTCGAAATGATGCTTGGTCATCTCCCTGACTTTCGAAGCGGTTCCGAGGAGCGTACTCCTGAGAATCCTCAGCGCATTTCGATCCAGGGCTTGTCGATTCCGCCCCGTGTTCCCTCCTTTGACTTGGAGGTTCAGGGCGGCGTCATTGTCGCGCTGGCTGGACAGGTGGGCTGCGGCGCGAGCGAGGTTCTGCGTGCGCTCGCAGGTCTCGTCCCTAATGCACGTGGGACTGTGAATCTGAACGAGACCAAGCTTCCTTTGGGCTCAGCGGTCAAGGCGCTAGCCTCAGGGGTCTTCTTTGCACCTAGCGATAGGAAAGAGGAAGGCCTCTTTCTGTCTCACTCCATTGTCGACAACCTCGTCGCAACGCGACTTCCCCGTGTTTCGCGTGGCGGATTTATTCAGAAGTCGAAGCAGAACGCTGTTGTGAAGAAACTTCTGGGACTCACAGGTATCGCGCAAGAACGACGCGAACTAGATGTAGGGGTTCTTAGCGGGGGGAACCAGCAAAAGGTGCTCGTCGCTCGAGGAATTGATCAGCCCCGTTCGAAAATGCTGCTGTTTGATGAGCCGGCTCGCGGAGTTGATGTGGGGGGGCGTGCCGATATTCACGACCTGATTCGTGGGGCAGCGGAGCAGGGCAATGTTGTAATTTTCCACTCGACCGATCTCGACGAAGTCTTCGATCTCGCAGACGTGATTGTCACTATGTTCGGTGGACGGGTGGTGAGTGTGCGAAGCCGCGTCGAAGCAACCCCAGCGGCAGTTCTCACTGACATGACTCACGGAGAAGAAGGAATCAGCGCATGAGTGTCGTGGAAGACGTTCTCCCGTCGAGATTCTCGATTAGCGGGATGGATACGCGTCGGAAGATCACATTGCTTGTGACAATTCTATTTTTCGCGATCCTAATCTTTGCCACTGTGACAACCACCGGCTTCTATTCAGTGCAGAACTTCAAGGCGATTATTACTGCAGCTTCTATTGTCGGAATTATTGCTGTCGGGATGACCTACATTGTCATCAGTGGAAATCTATTCTCACTGTCGGTAGGCATAACTGCAGCTGTATCCGCGAGCACCTTCATCTGGGCGTTGCGCTTCGGGCTCGTCGGCGCCATTATTATCGCGGTTGTTTTTGGTGCTGTCGTGATTGGCTTGCAAGGGCTACTTATTGGCTTCACAGGAGCGAATCCCATCATCGTGACGATCGCCGCTGGAGCCTTACAAGAGGCGGTAGCAATCTGGATAACGGGAGGAGTGTCTGTCTACCCACCCGAGAATAGCCCGAGTTTTGCCTTCCTGGTCAGCCCGCTATTCGGCATCCCGTTTCCGGTGTACGTTTTTGTTGTTGCGGTCATCCTCGGCGAAGTGTTCATTAAGAAGTCTCGTTTTGGTCGCGGAATTTATCTCATGGGTGAATCCCCGCGAGCTGGCCGCACTGCGGGCTTGCCCATCACACGCCTAACGACGGGTGCATTTGTCGTAGCCGGTGTGTGTGCGGCGATTGCCGGAATTCTCATCGGTGCCTTCAACCAGAGTGGCACGATGACCGCTTCAGGAACTCTCACGATTGATTCAATTTCGGCGGTGTTGGTCGGCGGCACGGCCGTTATCGGGGGTCGAGGATCGGTTGTCCGGACGGCGATCGGCGCTCTCGTCATCGCTACCATCAGCGATCTGTTGCTGTTGCGCGGATATAGCACCCCTGTGCAACTACTTGTTCTGGGCATAATCGTAAGTGTGGTGGTTGTTTTGAGCTATTTGAACTCTGAGAGATCGGGACGATCATGAGCGCTCAAGCTCGATTGAAGCCACGATTCGGATTTGCCGAACCCAAGTGGCCAGTCTTCCTTCTGCTTGCACTTGTGATTCTCACATTTGCTATCCCACCCATCTTTAATCAGGCCTCGAGTGCCTTCACGATCTACAACGTCCTTCAAAACACAGCCGTTCTCGGAATGGTGGCGCTTGGACTTGGTCTGACCATGATTGTCGGGGAGTTCGACCTATCGGTGGCTGGGACCTACGCTCTTGGCGGAATGGTCGCTGTGAAACTTGGGGCTGGCAATCCGTTCGTCGGACTTCTGGCGGCACTAGCGGTCTGTGTCACCTTCGGCCTCATCCAAGGCCTCATCATCGCCAAACTCAAGATCAATTCAATGGCGCTAACCCTCGGTGGGTACTTGGTGGCTCTTGGCCTCACAGGAACAATTGGTAACAATAAGAGCCAATCTTTCTCAAACTACGACATCGGCATTCAGCTTAACCAGCCAATTGGAACCGTCTTCTCCATTCGCATCTTTATTGGAATCGCAGTGTTCCTTGCAGTGTTTCTGCTCATGAACCTCACAAATCTTGGCCGGGGGATGAGGGCTACTGGAGGCGGCCGTCGGGCAAGTCGAACCGCGGGCGTGCGTGTCGATGCCGTGGTTATCCTGACTTTTGGTGCGTCTGCAGGATTGGCAGCACTGGGCGGCATTTTGCAGGCCTATTGCACTGCCACTGCCACGTCGAACCCTGGCCTGTTCCCGCTCATCTTTGCAGTTACTGCGTGTCTTCTTGGTGGGCTAGGACTTGCTGGCGGCCGAGGAGGCGCGTTTGGAATCGCCTGTGGCGCTTTGACGATTGCTATGTTGTCTGAGCTCT
>JBIHZU010000277.1:0-2553 GCA_044240285.1 Candidatus Nanopelagicales bacterium
GCGATATCGGATACCGATGCCTGCTCGCGATGGACCACACCGAAGCCGTCGCTCACGAACAGTTCACCGACCGTGGCAAGTTCCGCCGCAAGTTCCTGACGCACTGCCGCATCTTTGCTGGTCTCACGTGGATCAAAGCGAATGTTTTCCAAGCAGATTACTTCGCCGTTGCTCAACCTCGACGCCATTGTTCGAGCCTCGGGGATATCCGCAGCAACTGGGACATTGATGCCCAGCAATTCACCGAGGCGCAAGGCAACTGGAGTGAGTGAGTACTTTGCATCCGGCCCGCCCTTGGGCCGACCCAGGTGCGAGATGACCACAATTCGTGCGCCGCGTGCGCGCAGGCTCTGGATTGTCTCGACGCTCGCCCGAATGCGAGTGTCGTCAGCGACCTCTGATCCATCTACACCATCGTGTAGCGGAGCGTTCAGATCCGAGCGCAGTAGGACTACGCGCCCGGTGACATCGAGGTCAGCGAGAGAACGCACGAGCTAGAGGCGCTTGCCGACGTACTTGGTGAGGTCGACGAGGCGATTGGAATAACCCCATTCGTTGTCATACCAACCTAGGACCTTGACCATTGTTCCTAAGGAATTCGTCATTCCAGCATCAACAGTCACCGAGGATGGATCGGTCACGATATCGGTCGAGACGATGGGATCTTCGGTGTAAGTCATGATGCCGCGAAGTGGGCCCTCAGCAGCAGCCTTCATGACAGCGTTGATTTCTGCAGCCGATGCCGGAGTGCGCAGCTCCACGGTGAGATCTGTCGCCGAACCCGTGGGTGTCGGGACGCGCATGGCGTAACCGTCCAGACGACCCTTGAGTTGTGGAAGGACGAGACTCACCGCCTTGGCCGCCCCTGTAGTGGTGGGGATCATGTTGATCGCGGCTGCACGGGCGCGGCGATGATCCTCATGGGGGAAGTCAAGGATTTTCTGGTCGTTGGTGTAGGCGTGGATGGTTGTCATCATTCCGCGCTCGATACCGAAATTGTCGTCAAGCACCTTTGCCATCGGAGCCAAGCAGTTCGTGGTGCACGACGCGTTGGAGATCACGTCGTGCTTGGCGGGATCGTAATCACTTTCATTAACGCCCAAGACAATCGTGACGTCCTCGTTCTTTGCCGGCGCTGAGATAATGACCTTTTTGGCACCGGCTTCAATGTGTGCGCGTGCCTTGTTGGCGTCGGTGAAGTGTCCAGTGGACTCAATGACAATGTCTGCGCCGAGTTCACGCCATGGAAGGGCAGCTGGGTCGCGCTCCGCTGTCACACGCACGCGCTTGCCGTCGAGAATCAACGCGCCATCGGCAGCTTCCACAGAGACCGGCAGTCGGCCAAGAATGCTGTCGTACTTGGTCAGGTAGGCAAGTGTTGCAGTGTCCGTCAGATCGTTGATCCCCACAATCTCGATGTCCGTTGAATTCGAGGCAAGTAGGGCGCGATAAAAGTTACGCCCAATACGACCGAAGCCGTTGATTCCCACCTTGATCGTCACAGTCACTCCTCTTAGATCGCGGTGACCCCATCACCGCATTGGCACGAGCCTACCTAACCCACAAGAGCAACATTTCGGGGTGTCCGCTACCGAAATTCGCGTGGATTTACAGAATATTTTCGGGATCAATTGCCGATTCTGTCGACGGAAGACCGAGTTCCTGCGCCTGCTTGTCTGCCATCGCCAATAACCGACGGATACGACCAGCGATTGCATCTTTGGTCATGGGTGGGTCCGCGAGTGCGCCAAGTTCTTCAAGGCTCGCTTGGCGATGATCGAGTCGGAGTCGACCCGCCTCAGCGAGGTGATCAGGGACATCTGGCCCAAGAATTTCTAGCGCCCTTTGCACACGAGCACCAGCGGCAACCGCGGCTCTGGCAGAGCGACGAAGATTGGCGTCGTCGAAGTTCGCCAGCCGATTCGCCGTCGCACGTACTTCACGACGCATCCGACGCTCTTCCCAAGCCATCACGGACTCATGGGCACCCATGCGAGTAAGAAGCGCCGAGATGGCATCCCCATCGCGAATGACGACGCGATCAACACCGCGAACATCGCGTGACTTTGCCGAGAGACCCATCCGCCGTGCGGCACCGACTAGAGCCAGCGCAGCCTCAGGCCCGGGGCACGTGATCTCTAGGGACGACGAACGTCCCGGTTCTGTCAACGAGCCGTGGGCGAGAAATGCCCCGCGCCATGCGGCTTCGGAATCGCACACACCCCCACTGACAACCGCCGGTGGAAGCCCTCGCACTGGCCGACCACTTCCGTCGACGATCCCAGTCTGCCGAGCCAGCGCCTCGCCACCCTCGACGACTCGAACGAGATAGCGGTTTCCTTTGCGCAAGCCATTGTGTTGCACGACCGCAAGTTCACTCTCGTGCCCATAGATCTCGAAGATATCGGTCCGCAAACGTCGAGCGATTGTGCTCGTATCGAGTTCTACCTCAAGAACGATTCGACCGGAAACAATGTGGAGTGCGCCGCAGAAACGAAGAAGGGACGCCACTTCCGCTTTGCGGCAGCAGGAACGCTTTACCGCAAAGCGACT
>JBIHZU010000278.1:0-2549 GCA_044240285.1 Candidatus Nanopelagicales bacterium
CCATCCTGTGTCGGTACGGTGCACACCGTGAACTTTTCGCGCCCGGAGTACCAGATCACAATTTGCGGATCGTAGGTGTTTATCGTCTGAGTCTGGACACGAGGCGCCATCGTGCACCGCCTAGACCAGTTCAGCGGGCGGTTATTCTGGTCAAGCTGATAGAGGCCGACAACGGAGCAGCCACCAAAGGCGACCGGCAACAGATTGAGGTTGCGCTTCTTCGCCTCCATGTTGATGGTGTTCATCAGCTCAGCCGGAATGGAATCTCCGACAACCATAACGGTGGGAAGAGACGGATTATTGGCGCCTCCCAGACGATTGGGAGATATCAGGTCCACACTGCGCGGCACTGCCGAATGAGCAGCAGTGGTAGCTCCCAAGGTAACGCTCACAAGAAGTACCACAGCGGCCAGAACGTGCCTCGCACGCACCTTCACCAGCCTTGGCCTTCGAGTAAGCATTTCACCAGCCTAGAACGAAGGCCCCGGTATTGCGACAGCGAAACCCCTCGCAAGCGACTGACCGGTCAGTTGGGTCACTTGACCTCAAGCGTGGTGCGCAACCTGACTGCCGACCCAGTCGCCCGGCACTGAAGGTCCCATGCCGGTTGAATCTGGCGCCAACCCGGGTAACTCTCGACGGCCACGGCCGACAACGCCCCACCACGGCAGGTCACCTCGAGTCGAGTGCCATCAAAGTAGCGAGCCCCGCCATCTGTGGGCGTCCAACCGGGCGCGAGTTGCCAGTGCTGCACCCACTCTTGCTCGGGATTCCCACTCGATGCAATATCCGTAACTGCAATGCCGCGAGGGGCAATCTTGATCGTTCGTTCGCGACGAATACCGAACGTGTCATCAACAAGTCGATACTCGTTATCGTCCAGACGCTTCGCTTCCGTCGCGGGGTTGATAGTGACATTCAGTGGTTCCAGGACCGAATGCGCCGCCATACCTCGCGCATAGGCGAGCCGATCATTGACCGTTTTGTCATAGAGGCCACGATCCGATAACACCGGAATGTCCTGGACAAACCAGGTGACCGCACCATGATCGACGTGTCCGTGCAAGCTCGCTTTGGGCCCAAAGCGAAGTACGTAGTGCGTGCGACCGGGAAGGGTGTTGGCGGCCCAACCGGCACGAGGGCACCACAACCGTTGGCCGTTGGGCTCCACGGCTGGTGCGAGGCCATCACCGATGTGTTCCAGCACTCCGTCTGGGCGTGCCAGAGCGCGCAGCGCATACCTCGGGCCCGAAAGCTTGTAATCGAGCAAGTTGGCGACTTCAGACCAGAGCGAAACATTGAGCGCCTGATAGCCACTCGACTGTTCGCGGGCCATCCCGCACGCACTAAAGACCTTTGGCAAATCGCGCTCAAGGCGTTCCAAGGATACGGAGGTCCACTGTGGCCGAGCGAACGTCTTGCCGGCGCGAATCATCGCGAGACTCGTCAGTGCCCCATGGTTATGGGGCAACGACCGCGGCCATCCCGAATAGCGCTTCGGATCCATCAATGCATCACCGAGTTCCCGAGCAACCGCGACTAGACGATCGTCCCGGGTCATGAGGTACAAACAGCGCACGGTGATAAGTCGGTTGCGAATCGCGCCCGGAGTCCAGCCCGTAGCCACTTGAGTTGCCGGCGATGCGCTCGTACCTGGATCCGGAACCGCGTTGGCTTGGTCTACAACTGTGCGTACTGCGAGCGGAGCATTCTCGAGGGCAAGTGGCACTACCCACACAAGAGCCTGAAACCACAGCGCCCACGACGAGTTTCGGATCACATCTGCGTTATAGGCGTCGCGCCAACCTTGCGGAGACAAGGACACCCAGCGCCCATCGAAGCGAACCCGACGCTCGGAGGCCACCTGCGAAATGTCCGCCTGCCATCGCGCTGAGATACGTGGAATTTCGGCGCACCCCGCGGGGACCGTCTCGCGTTGGGCCACGGCCTCTGTAGGTGAAGGTGCGACCATGCCGACGAGTGACGTTGAAGCAACCCCAAAAACAAGCAGTGCGGTGCCCACAGCTACTCGGATGACACGCATGAGTCCAACCGTAACCCGTGAACTCTGTGAAGACGGTCTACACACTCAGCCGGCGTGTACTTGCAACCTTTCGCCACCCGAAGCAACGTCGATCCGAACCACATCGCCATCACGCACGGCCCCGGAGAGGATCTCCTTTGCCAGCGGGTCGCCGATAGTGGTCTGGACCAGTCGACGCAGTGGTCTAGCACCATACGCAGGGTCGAATCCACGATTAACCAGCCACGCAATGGCGTCTTCATGGACATTCAACGTGATGCGCCTATCCGCCAATCGACTTTGAAGTGCATCGAGTTGTAGTTGTGCGATGCCCGCAAGTTGCACACGATCAAGTGGTTCGAAAGTCACCATCGCATCAAGGCGATTGAGGAACTCCGGACGGAAGTGCTGGCGTACGGCTGCCAAGACCTGCTCTTTGCGGACCTCGAATGACTGGCTGAGATCAACCAAGAAGTTCGACCCGAGATTTGATGTCAGGATCAAAATCACATTGCGAAAGTCGACA
>JBIHZU010000279.1:0-2544 GCA_044240285.1 Candidatus Nanopelagicales bacterium
CAACTTGCTGTTTTACGGCACCCCCGAAGCGCAAGAAGGCCGCGACGCATTCAAGGAGCGCCGCACTCCAGACTTCACGCAGTTCCCGCGCCGGGCGTGAACGGCCAATTCGTCTTCGCACATCACGTTCTAGTACTCTCCGCCAGACAACACACTCACATCTAGGAGCGCACATGGTCGTCGGCCCAGTCGATGTCATCATCATCGGATTCCCCGGCAATAAGTTCACCGGCAAAATCGCACCCGCGGTCGCTGAGCTCGTAGCCAGCGGCACAGTGCGAATTCTCGACCTGCTATTTGTGAGCAAGTCAGCCGACGGCACCGTCACGTCCTTGCGCATCGAGGACCTTGACGCGAGCCTCGTGCCCGGCTTCCTGTCCCTTGACATCCATCACGCGGGCATCCTCGATCACGCCGATGCAGAGGAACTCGAGGAGGACCTCACCGCCAACAGTTCTGCGTTGATGGTCGCCTACGAAAACGTGTGGGCTGGTCGATTCGTTGCCGCCATCAACGAAGCAGACGCGGTCGTCATCGACCAGATCCGCATCCCCGCACACGTCGTCAACGCCGCACTCACCGCCTGACCTTCACCACTTTAGGAGTCATCATGGGAATTCTTCGCGTAGCCGCTCGCACCGCAGTCATCTCCGGCACCGCAACGGCCGTTTCAGGTCGTGTAGCGAGCCGTCAGGCAGCAGCCCACGCTGCAAATGCCGCACCCGCAGCGCCCACGGCACCCGCCGAGGACGAGACCGCGACCAAGCTCAAGCAGCTCGCTGACCTGCACGCGCAGGGCATCCTCACGGATGAGGAGTTTGCTGCAGCGAAGGCAAAGGCGCTAGGTCTGTAGCCCGCTTTGCGTCAACGCGATCGAGCAGTTGGCGCGCAGCAAAACCAATCACTGCTCCGACGATCGCAAACGGTGCTACCTGCACACCTGCACTCGCCACGAGCAACATCGCTAGCAACCCTGACGTGAACGGCAAACGCGTCATCACGGTCGCGGTCGCCGCGATGCCGGCAGCCACCATGGCGCTGATTGACAAGCCAGGGAGCACGAGCACGGCGACTACGCCCACGGCCACACCTAGGTAGGTGGCCGGGAAGATCGGACCACCGCGGAATCCTCCACCGAGTGATGCCGCATAGGCGACAGACTTCAGCACCACAATGGCAATGACAGCTCCAAGCGCCGTCTCGCCCACCAGTGACGTCATGGACAAGCCTTGGCCCGAGAACAGAATCATTTCCGCGGGCACACCGCACACGAGCACGGCGATCACCAGCACAACAGCGACCACCGCAAAACCCAGAATCGGCATGAGCCAAGGCCGTCCCTTGCCGAGTCCTTCGAACCTCTCGCCCGCCTCACGCGCAAACATCGCCACACCAGCCGCGGCCAGCGCGACCACGGACGCGGCGAGTAAGTCACCCCACTGCAGGGACGTATAGACCGGAAGACCCGGTACGGAGAGAGAGTGCACGCCAAAGCCAGTCCACTCCCCGATGCCAATCTGCACGAGGTAGCCACTGCCCAGTGCCACGAGCGCTGGCAGCAAGACCACGGAAGGCATCAGGCCCATGGCAGCGAACTCCAAGATCATGAAGGCCGTCACGAATGGATTGCCAAAGACTGCGCCGACCGCTGCGACTCCACCGAGTAGACCGGCCAGCATGCGCACCTTTGGATCGGCGTTGCGGACTACAAGCCCACCGATCGTGGTGCCAAGAATGATGAGTGGCGCCTCAGGGCCAAGTACAAATCCGAAGAGCAGCGAACCGAGCGCAGCAAGCAGAATTGCCGGTGCGTACGACAACGGCGTATCAAAGTGAAATCCCGTTAATGGACCTTTGCCGGTATGACCTGGCAACAATTGCGCGAGCAGGACTACGCCGGTACCGACCCCAAGCATGGCAACGAACCACCACAACGGCACTTCCGACCAACCAAAGCTTTGCGGAAGATCGTGAAAAATCCAACCTTCACCCAAGTGCACCAGTTCCAGAAAAAGCGAGGCGCCGACGGCCGCAAGCACGCCGATGAAGGCAGCGAGGACGAAAGCTTTCGGTTGCAGGGCCTCAGGCGCAGCAGGGGTACTCACGGAGCACGACTATGCCATCCCGAAGCCCAATATTTGCGCAGCACAATCACAATCCGCCGCGAAATCCCGCCACAGAGTTCTAAGGTGTCGCCATGGAGTGGCGCGACCGCAAGCGGTTCTGGTGGATCAGTGCGCTCCTTATGCCTTTATTGCCCTTTCTTGCAGTCATCCTTCACACGACTACGCAATGGGGCGTCTGGCTGTGGTTGGGGCCCATCGTGATTCTCGGCGTCGTACCCCTGCTCGATGTCGCAACCCGTCCTGACGCGAATAACCCGCCCACTGATTACATCGCCGTGCTTGAGCAGGTGCCCTACTACCGCTGGATCACGTACCTCTTTCTGCCACTGCAGTACGCCGGATTCGCCTTTGCGTTCTACTACCTTGCCCGCGACGACCTCAGCATCTCCGACAAGGCTGGACTCGCAATCACTGTGGG
>JBIHZU010000280.1:0-2529 GCA_044240285.1 Candidatus Nanopelagicales bacterium
TGGTCTACCCCCGTCGTTGTACCTCTTGCGCACCATACGCCCCTTAGAGTCGTCCTGTGATTAATTCTGCACTCGCCGCTGCCGTGCATGGGGCTGGAGCCGAGGTCGGGCACGTTAAACAAACTGAGATCGTGGCCGATCTATTCAATGGTGCATACGACGCGGCTACGACTGTCGGTGCCGCGTTAAACGGTTGCATCCTCGGTCATGGCGTCGCAGAGCATCTCGACGGCGAGATGGTGGCCTTTGACGGCAAGGTATGGCGAGTGCCCGCCGATGGCGTTCCGGTCCGCGCACCGGATTCACTCGGGCTGCCGTTCGCTGTGGCTGCGTTCGGTGGTTCGCCGGTGGAGTTGGCGGTGCCACTGGGTAGTGATCTTGCTGCGATCACCGCGCTCATCGACGATGAGTTGGAAGCTCTCTCGTGCCATCACGACGAGGTCGTTGTTGCCGTACGCATCGACGGCGTATTCAGCGATGTCGTCATGCGCAGTGAGCATCGCCAAGAACCGCCATACCGAGCGTTGGCTGATGTGCTCGCTTCCGAAGTGCGTTTCGAATTCGCGATGTGGCAGGGCACTCTTGTGGGTTTCCGTTGCCCGGATGTCGCCGATGGTGTGGTGATCCCAGGGCTGCATCTGCACGGGCTCAGCGACGACCGGGCGTCCGGTGGGCACTGCCGATCCGCGATCACCGGGGAGGTGCGACTGCGCCTGTGGATTGATGACCTGACGGTGGAGGTACCCCACTCCAGTGTGGCCGCCGCCCTATCTCGAGGGGACGCTCCTGACCTCGACGTGCTGCACGCCGTGGAGTCAGATCGGGCCTAATCGGCTCGCAGGCGTGACCCCGGTCATAGGGCCGCTGCGGCTAGAACGCCAGAGCCCAAGCAGGGATAGACTCGCGTCTCCGCTCGCTATGGAAAAGGTGCCGCCCGTGTCCAAGCCCGTCGTTCTCATCGCCGAAGAACTTTCCCCGGCCACTGTCGAGGCCCTCGGCCCCGACTTCGAGATCCGTAACTGTGACGGCGCTGATCGCGCTGCTCTGCTCGCGGCGATCGTTGATGTCGATGCGCTGCTCGTACGCTCGGCCACTCTCGTGGACGCTGAGGCGCTCGCAGCCGCCAAGAAGCTCAAGGTCGTTGCCCGCGCTGGCGTCGGACTCGACAACGTTGATGTGAAGGCGGCAACGCAGGCAGGCGTCATGGTCGTTAACGCGCCTACCTCCAACATCGTCTCGGCCGCCGAGCTGGCGATCGCGCTGCTGCTCGCCTCGGCTCGCAACATCGCACCCGCCAACGACGCACTGCACAAGGGTGAGTGGAAGCGGTCGAAGTACACCGGCGTCGAGCTTGACGAGAAGACAGTGGGCATCGTCGGTCTTGGTCGCATCGGCGTGCTCGTCGCGCAGCGTCTGGCTGCATTTGGTGTCGAGCTCATTGCCTATGACCCATATGTACAGCCCGCGCGCGCAGCGCAGTGGGGCGTACGCATGGTCACCCTCGAAGAGTTGATGCAGCAGTCGGACTTCATCACCGTGCACCTGCCCAAGACCCCCGAGACCGTGGGTCTGATTGGTGAGGCGCAATTCAACATTGCCAAGCCCAATCTGCGCGTGATCAACGCAGCGCGCGGCGGCATCGTTGATGAGGCCGCTCTCTACGAAGCGCTGAAGTCCGGTCGCATCGCGGGTGCGGGTCTCGATGTTTATGCCAAGGAGCCATGCACTGATTCGCCACTCTTCACACTCGAGACCGTGGTCGCGACCCCGCACCTGGGCGCCTCGACGGATGAAGCACAGGAGAAGGCGGGTATCGCAGTCGCGAAGTCTGTGCGTCTCGCTCTCGCGGGCGAACTCGTGCCCGATGCTGTCAACGTCCAGGGCGGTTCGATTGCTGAAGAGGTGCGGCCGCTGCTGGCCCTAGCAGAGCAGCTCGGTGCGATCGCTTCTTCAGTGACGACCGCGGCGTTGTCTCGCGTCGACATTGAGGTGCTGGGTGCGGCTACCGAGCACGACGTACGTGTGCTTGAACTCTCTGCACTCAAGGGCGTCTTCCAGACGCTCGTGCACGATCCGGTTTCATACGTCAACGCCCCGCTCCTCGCTGAGCAGCGTGGTGTTGCGGTTGCTCTGACGACCGATGCCAACGCGGGTGACCACCGTTCACTGGTTCGCGTACGTGTAACTCAGAGTGATGGTGTCGTGCGTGTTGTTGCCGGTGTCGCGACTGGCTCTAACGGCGCAACCAAGATCGTGGAGTTCGGTGATTTCAACGTCGACGTGCCGATTAGCGAGCACATGGCGTTCTTCCGCTATAACGATCGTCCCGGTGTCGTGGGCGTCGTTGGCCGTCTGCTCGGTGATGCGAGCGTCAATATCGCGGGCATGCAGGTCAGTCGCGATAAGGACGCCGACAATGCCCTGATCGTGCTTACGGTCGACTCTGAGATTCCGGCGGCAACTGTGGAGCAGATCAAGACCGAGATCGGCGCCCACAGCGGCCGAGTCGCCAACCTCTCGCTTTAAATT
>JBIHZU010000281.1:0-2528 GCA_044240285.1 Candidatus Nanopelagicales bacterium
AATCCGGGCGTCCTCTTCTCTGAGTGAAGCAATTCGTGATTCGATAGCCGTATGGCTTCGCGACCACTGATCATCGCGCATCGTGGGTCGAGCCACGAATTTCCTGAACACAGCATTGCGGCCTATCGCCGTGCCATCGACTTGGGCACAGATGGGGTGGAGTGTGATGTTCGCTTGACTCGCGACGGTCACCTCGTGTTGGTGCATGACTCGACCGTGGACCGTACGAGCAACGGTCACGGCGCTATTGCCGACATGACACTGCAGGAGTTGGAGTGGTTCGACTTCGATCGCGTCCCTGGCACACCGGTTGAGCGCGTTGTTTCTCGCGCCAGTAAGCGACGATGGGCGGATCGAACTCAGGAGGAAAACCAGCGAGTGCCAACCTTGCAGGCGTTACTGCAGTTGCTGCTCGATAGTGAGCGGCCCGTGAGCATCTCGATTGAAACGAAGCACCCACATCGATTTAGTAAGCAACTCGAGGCAGCAACTTTCGCGCTCTTGCACCGGATGAAGTTTCCGCTTGAGCGCGTACGCATCATGTCGTTTTCGGCTCGAGGTCTTGCTCGGGCGCACGCAATTTCCCCCAATGTCCCGCTGGTCTATCTCGAGGAGTTCTTGCCCGTACGACGACTGGACGGACGGCTACCTGCTCATGTCACGATCGCGGGCCCTGGAATAGCTCTGATCCGTGAGCACCCCGAACTGGTCGAAAATGTTCACGTGCGTGGAAGTCTCGTACATGTGTGGACGGTGGACACCCGTGCGGACCTCGATTTCTGTGTTTCGCTGGGAGTTGATGCGGTCATCTCAAATCGACCGGGCGACATGCTCGCGTACCTTGGCCGATCCGTCGCCCGTTAGGCTGCTGGTTATGGCCAAGGTCAAGAACCCCAAAGTTACTTCCGGAGACATCCCCGTCGTTGGTATGCGTGAGCCCTGTCCTTGTGGATCGGGTCGTCGCTACAAGGCCTGCCACGGTCGCGATCAGGCCGAACGCGGAAGCGGTTTCGCACTCCGGCCCTTCGAGGGTTTAGCGGGTGAATGCGACTGGGTCGCCCTGCGCAACTTTGTGCCGGCAGCCACTTCGGCCCTGCACCTGAAGTCGGACACTGGCATCGGCGATCGCAAGGCAACATTGGTCACGGTGCTGCCGTTGGCTTGGCCAGCGATGGTGCGAGATTCGGGCGAAATCCTGTTAGCTCTGCAGATTGCGACCGGCTCGGGCGATCCGAGTCGCGATGCAGCTGAGGCGATCTTGCGTGCGCTCGACACCGAACCCGGTGCACCGGTTCCGCCCGTCGGCCTTCCCGGTCCAGGTCCGCGTCTGCAGGACTTACTGACCGAAACGCCTATCGCAGTCACCGTGGAGTCCAACTTTGATTTCTGGATGGCAGACCCAGATGCGGAGCGCACGCCCGAGGTTGTCGCTTCGCTGGAGCGAGTGAGCCAGTCGGCGATCCCCACCGCACGTCTGTCGTCCGTCGACGTTGGCGCCGGCTACTGGTGTGCAACAGGCAATAAGGAGCACCTGCGTTGGGTCCTGCCCTTCGATGAAGAGACAGCACTCACCGCAATCGCTCGTTTGCACGCGAAGGGTCGCGACACTCTCGACGTGCCCGGTGGCAGCCGCTTCGCTGGTTCATTCCGTGCGGATGGACTACTTGTGCCCGTATGGGACCTGCCAGTCGGCACGGGACCCGAGGCCGTGGAGGCTCCGGCGGCAGCGTTCCTTGAGCGACTTGCCGAAGCGCTCGCGGATACCTCGCCCATGTCCCCTGAAGAGCGCAGCGCCCGTGCTGGGCTGCAGACGAGGCAGATCAGCCTTCGCTAGGCGGCTCCCCGGTGAGTAGGCCCAGCCCACTACGCTGACGCGATGATCATTGATGCCCTGACTATCGCGGTGATCGCTGGCGCTCTCGCGCTGGTGGCTCTCGTATTGATAGTCGTGGCGATGGTTCGTCAGGCAGGTATGCGGCGGCAATACACAATCTTGCAGGGCAAGGATTCCACCGAGTCTTTTTTGGCTGCGGTAGCCCGCAAAACAGCTGAAGTAGATGCCCTGCGCCATGAGGTAGATGACCTGGCGCAGGTGCTTGACCGCGCGCGGGTCGATATTTCTGAAGCAGTACGACATGTCTCCGTCGTTCGTTACGACGCGTTCGGTGACATGGGTGGACGCATGTCGTTCAGTGCAGCCTTCCTGGATGACTCGGGCGATGGTGTGGTGCTCACAACCATTCACGCGCGCACGGAGAGCCGCACGTATATGAAGGCGGTCGTCCAAGGACAAGCGGAGACATTGCTTTCGCCCGAGGAAGTGGAAGCTGTTGAAGCCGCGATGCGGGGTTCGAACTGATGGGAACTTCATCGCAATCTGCAACCGTACGCATTGCCTATCAGGGTGAGCCAGGCTCAAACTCTGATGCGGCAAGTCGCATGGTCTATCCCGGCTCAGATCTACTCCCCTGTGCCACCTTCGAAGATGTGTTTGCCGCGCTTGAAGAGGGCACGGCTGATCTTGCGAT
>JBIHZU010000047.1:0-8970 GCA_044240285.1 Candidatus Nanopelagicales bacterium
GGCGAGTGCGGAGATCGGAAGTGAGCATCCAGTTGCACGTGCGATTGTGGCTGCTGCGGGATCTGTGACCCCGATGCGCGAGTTTTCTAATGCTCGGGGTGCAGGCGTGCAAGCGATGGTAGGGGAGGAACGGATCACCATCGGTCGACCGCAATGGGTCGCCGAAACGGTGGGATCCAAGCCATCGGACAACTTGCAACTTTGTATGGACGCTTGGGGTGATGTGGGGGCGACAGTGGTTGCTGTTGCCCAAGGCACGCGCGTAATTGGCGCGATTGCCGTGGCTGACGAGATTCGCCCCACGAGCGCACGAGCAGTCTCGCTACTTCGCGACCTCGGGCTTCGTCCAGTTTTGCTCACTGGAGATCACGAACGTGCTGCACAGGCCGTGGCGATCCAGGTGGGCATCACGGATGTTGTCTCAGATGTGATGCCCGAGGACAAGGTCGTACATGTCACAGCACTACAAGCCCAAGGGTCGGTTGTGGCCATGGTGGGAGACGGAGTCAACGATGCCGCGGCGCTGGCGACCGCAGATCTCGGAATTGCCATGGGCAGTGGTTCGGACGTTGCTGCTGAGGCGAGCGATCTGACGTTGGTGCGACCGGATCTGCTGGCTGCGGTAGACGCGATCAGACTGTCGAGGAAAACACTTGCCATCATTCGCGGCAACCTTTTTTGGGCGTTCGCCTATAACGTGGCGATGATCCCGCTCGCCGCGGCTGGTGTACTCAATCCCATGCTGGCGGGAGCCGCCATGGCGTCATCGAGTGTGTTTGTGGTCGTCAACAGTCTCCGCCTTCGCAGATTCGTACCCACGACCTAAAACGGTTACAGCCGTCACGCGTTATGGTGCAATTGCGTCAGGTGTGACGCGGGATACGTTCACAGATCATTCCCTTGTGCCATTGCTCACAAATGGCCCCAAACGGGCCTCCGTGGCTGTCGTCTGCCGGTGTAACGCGGCATCATTACATGACACGTTTCATCGAATTTGGGAGTCTGCTCATGAGCACAGTTGACCTGACCAATGCACCGACTCGCAATAAGAAATTATTGGAGTGGGTGGAGCAGGTAGCCGAACTCACGCAGCCCGACAACATCGTGTGGTGCGATGGGTCTCAGGCAGAGTGGGATCGTCTCACCGCTGAGATGGTGGCGTCGGGCATGCTCATCAAGCTCAACGAAAAGATTCGTCCCAATTCCTTCCTTGCTCGCTCCAACCCCAGTGACGTTGCACGCGTCGAAGATCGCACGTTTATCTGTTCTCTCAATGAAGAAGACGCAGGCCCCACCAACAACTGGATGGATCCCTCGCAGATGCGCAAGAACCTGCGCGGACTGTTCGAGGGTGCGATGCGTGGCCGCACGATGTACGTCATCGCGTTTTCGATGGGGCCACTCGGTTCACGCATCTCGCAGCTAGGCGTCGAGATCACCGATTCCCCCTACGTCGTGGCGAACATGCGCATCATGACGCGCATGGGCCAGGCCGCATTGGATCTCATCGGCGAAGATGGCGATTTCGTGCCTGCTCTGCATTGTGTCGGATACCCGCTCAAAGATGCCGCTGGAGTTGAGCGTGCTGATGTCGCGTGGCCATGCAGCGACACGAAGTACATCGTGCATTTCCCCGAGACGCGCGAGATTTGGTCTTATGGATCGGGATATGGCGGCAATGCCCTCCTCGGCAAGAAGTGTTTTGCACTTCGCATCGCATCAGCCATGGCGCGTGATGAAGGCTGGATGGCTGA
Organism: Candidatus Nanopelagicales bacterium; assembly: GCA_044240285.1. Classification (GTDB taxonomy): domain Bacteria; phylum Actinomycetota; class Actinomycetes; order S36-B12; family S36-B12; genus CAINMH01. The sequence goes on from JBIHZU010000047.1 coordinate 1,755, forward strand.
GCACATGCTTATCCTCAAGCTCACCTCGCCGAAGGGCGACGTGCGATACGTGACCGCAGCTTTCCCCTCAGCTTGTGGCAAGACAAACCTCGCGATGCTCGAGCCCACTCTGCCGGGTTGGGTAGTGGAGACCGTTGGCGACGACATTGCCTGGATGCGCTTCGGTGATGATGGTCGCCTGTACGCCATCAATCCGGAAGCCGGGTTCTTCGGTGTCGCCCCCGGCACCGGCATGCATACGAACGCCAATGCCATTCGCACCCTCTACGCCAACTGTCTCTTCACGAACGTCGGCCTCACGGATGATGGTGACGTGTGGTGGGAGGGCATGACCGAGGAAGCTCCCGCCCACTTGATCGATTGGAAAGGCAACGACTGGACGCCCGCGTCCACAGATCCCGTGGCGCATCCAAATGCTCGCTTCACCGCACCCGCGGAGCAGTGCCCGTCTATTGCTCCCAATTGGGAGGACCCCTCGGGCGTTCCCATCGACGCGATCTTGTTCGGCGGTCGCCGTGCCACGAACGTTCCGCTGGTGACGCAGTCGCTCAACTGGCGTCACGGCGTCTTTATGGGCGCGAGCATCTCCTCGGAGAAGACTGCTGCAGCTGAGGGTACTGTCGGCGAACTGCGCCGCGACCCGTTCGCCATGCTTCCATTCTGTGGCTACAACATGGCGGACTACTGGGGCCATTGGCTGCGTATCGGCTCGATGACTGATGCCTCCAAATTGCCCAAGATTTTCTCCGTCAACTGGTTCCGTAAGGATGCAGATGGCGAATACATCTGGCCCGGCTACGGAGAGAACTCCAGAGTCCTGGACTGGATCGTGCGACGAATTTCTGGTGACGTAGATGCGGTGGAGAGCCCGGTAGGAATGCTTCCTGTCGCTGGTGGCATCAACACGACTGGTCTCGACGTCGCTCCTGGGGTCATGGAGGAGCTGTTCACCGTTGATGCCGCTTCTTGGCTGGCGGAGTGTGACCTGACCGAGACGTACTTCGAAGAGTTCGGCGATCATGTGCCAGACGCGCTTCGCGAAGAACTAGCGGCGTTGCGCGCTCGTTTGTCGAAGTAGGTACTACGCGCCTGCGAGGGTAGCGACGAGAACGGCCTTGATCGTATGCATACGGTTCTCGGCTTGATCGAAGACCACGCTTGTAGGTGCCTCAAACACCTCATGGGTGACCTCGACTCCGCCGGTGAGACCAAATTCGGCAGCAACTTTCTTGCCGACGGCGGTTTGGTCGTCGTGGAATGCCGGTAGGCAGTGCATGAAAACCGTGTCTGGCCGGCCTGATCTCTTCATCATCTCGGTGTCCACTCGGTACGGGCGAAGCAGCGCGATGCGCTCAGCCCACACTTCGGCTGGCTCACCCATAGACACCCACACGTCGGTGTGTACGGCATCAACTCCGGCAAGTCCCTCGTCCGGATTTTCGGTGAGCAGAATCCGGGCACCGGATTCCTGGGCACGTGAATGGGCTGCTGCTTGGACAGCGGCATCAGGCCACAGTGCCTTCGGAGCGACGATGCGCACATCGCAGCCGAGGATGGCACCTGTGACGAGCAGTGAATTGCCCATGTTGTTGCGGGCATCACCGAGGTAGGCATAGGAGACCTTGGTGAAGTCCTGCCCCGCGCACTCGCGCATAGTGAGGAAGTCGGCCAACATTTGCGTCGGGTGCCAGTCGTCGGTGAGCCCGTTGTAGACGGGTACGTCGGCATATTCAGCCAAGGTGTCGACGATGGTTTGGCTGCTGCCGCGATATTCGATGGCATCGAAGAGTCGGCTGAGCACGCGTGCAGTGTCGGCCGCAGATTCCTTATGGCCAAGTTGTGAGGACTGCGGATCGAGATAGGTCGTCGCGGCACCCTGCTCGGCGGCCGCAACCTCGAAAGAGATGCGGGTGCGGGTGGAGGTCTTTTCGAAAAGTAGCGCGATGCGTTTGCCACTGAGGCGCTGCAACTCAGCCCCGGCTCGACGTTCTGCCTTGAGTAAAGCAGCAAGATCGAGGAGACCTAGTAGTTCTTCCTTCGTGAAATCTAGTTCACGAAGGAAGTCGCGCCCGTACAGATTCATTGGACGAGTGTAGTTGCTTGCGATCTAGGCGATGCCCAGCGCCTGAGCGGAGACTGCCTCAGAGATTTCGTGCTCGGCAGCACGCAGGCCTTCACCGCGAGCTCGCGGATAGTTTCGTGAGTCGAGACGTCGGTAAATCGCCTCGCGATCCTCCTCGGTCAGCCCACCCCACACGCCATAGGGCTCGCGGGCCCGGACTGCGTAGTCGGCACACTCCGTGCGCACAGGACACCCAGCGCAAATTCCCTTCGCGGCCCGATCACGCATGATGCGGGCTGCACCTCGCTCATTTTGGGGATGGAAGAAGAGGTTGGGGTCTGCCTCGCGGCAAGAGCCTTTCTCTGACCAATCCCATGTCGCGTCAAGTGGCACCTGGGCCAACGGCTGCTGCGGCATTTCGTGTCCCCTAACGTCTCGAGTTGCATTACGTATCCCTGTGACGCTAGGGGTTCCCTTCCGGATCCCACATCGGCCACATCGGCTCGGAAATCAGCCGAAAGGATGAGTCGAGCCCCTTAGAATGGGAGCGTGCCTGAGCCCCTTGACCCGTTGTCGTCCGGCGATACGCTTTTAGATGAACGCACGTCAACGACTGGGGGTGACGGCGATCACGAGCGATTCGCCCATTACGTCCCCAAAGATCGCATTGTGGAAAGTGCCGTGACCGGGGAGCCGATCGTGGCGTTGTGCGGCAAGGTCTGGGTGCCGTCCCGGGACCCGTCTCGGTTCCCGATTTGTCCAGACTGCGACAAGATCTTCCGAGGGCTTCCGCCCGGTAAGGACAAATAGCGGACCTTGTTCTTGTTCGATTCGGGCTTGCGGCATGATTCACCCATGAGTCGACGTCGCCTTCTTATTGCCCCCGCTGTCCTCGCTGCTGGCCTGCTTGCTGTGGCTGCCTGTGCCCCTAACAATTCGGGCCAGTCAAGTTCGGCATCTCCGGCGCCCACCACCTCCTCGTCAACCATGCCTACGCCCGAGGATCCTTGTGCGAAGGACAAGCTGTCGCTGATTAACGCGGGCAAGCTGACAATCGGCACAGACTCCCCGGCCTACCCGCCCTACTTTGAAGATGACGATCCCAGCAATGGCAAGGGCTTCGAGTCCGCAGTTGCCTATGCAGTGGCGAAGAACCTGGGGTTCACTACTGATGAAGTGCAGTGGATCGTCGTGCCCTTCAATAAGTCCTACGCCCCGGGGGCGAAGGACTTCGACTTTGACATCAACCAGATCTCCATCACGCCCAAGCGCGCGGAGGTAGTTACCTTCTCTGACGGCTATTACACCGTGAACCAGGCAGTTATCGCACTTGCGGATTCGCCGGTGGCCAATGCCACCTCGCTCGCACAGTTGCAAGCGGCCAAACTCGGCGCCCAGGTAGGCACCACGTCGCTCTCCTACATCACCGAATTCATCAAGCCGACGCAGGAGCCCTACGTCTACAACGACACCAACGATGCTAAGACCGCGCTGAGGAACGGCCAGATTGAAGCAATCGTCGTCGACCTGCCCACGGCCTTCTACATCACGGCAGTCGAGATCCCCAAGGGCAAGATCGTCGGGCAGTTCCCGGCCGTCGATGGGTACGAGCAGTTCGGAATGCTCTTCCAGAAGGACAACCCCTTGGCCATCTGTGTCGATAAGGTGCTGAGTGGGATGAAGGATTCTGGTGAACTCGAGCAGATCACGAATGACTGGCTTGTCGGCGGTGCCGACGCGCCGTACTTCACTGAATAGCTCCTTAAGTGAGTTCTGACGTCGCGTACGTCGATCCTGCGCGTGCCAGTTCGCGCAAGCGCAGGGCTCGTCGCGACGTGCTCATCGGGCTAGGAAGCCTTGCAGCTTTTGTGCTCGTGGTCGGCCTGGTCGTCTCTCAGCTGCCTGGTTGGCACGTTGTGCAGGACACTTTCTTCAACGTTGATGAGTTCGTTTCGTCGTTTCCCCAGTTGATTTCGGCCTTCTGGCTGAATATCCGCATCTTTATCGTGGCCGAAGTATTCATCCTCATTGTCGGCATTGTGGTGGCGCTCGCTCGGACTCTCCAGGCCCCGATCTGGCTACCGATTCGAGTGGTGGCCACGATCTACACGGATGTCTTCCGTGGTGTGCCCACCATTTTGGTCATCCTCTTGCTCGGTTTTGGCATTCCAGCTCTGGACTTACAAGGTGTGCCCAACTCCGAGGTTCTGTGGGGCACCGTTGCATTGGTCCTCTCCTATGGCGCCTACGTCGCCGAGGTGTTTCGTGCCGGCCTTGCATCGGTACATCCCAGCCAACGCATGGCATCGCGGTCGCTTGGGCTGTCGTCCTGGCAGACCAACCGCCATATTCTCCTGCCACAAGCGGTGCGGAATGTCGTGCCGCCGCTACTCAATGACTTCATCTCGTTGCAGAAGGACACGGCGCTCGTGTCGATCCTTGGCCCGATTGAGATCCTGCGACGTGCACAGATTGACACCTCAATGTCGTTCAACTACACGCCCTATGTCGCCGCTGCGGTCATCTTCATTGCGCTCACCATCCCGATGACGCGTTTCGCAGACTGGCTACAGGCGCGAACGCAAAAGCAGCGCAGAGCGGCGGCGACGGTCTGATGGAAACTCGGTTGAGGGTCGATAATGTGTGGAAGTCCTGGGATGGCGTCCCGGTGCTTCGCGGCATTGACCTCAGTGTCGCGTCGCACCAAGTTGTGGCGCTTATCGGAGCTAGCGGGTCGGGGAAGTCGACTCTGCTGCGGTGCGTCAACGGTTTGGTGAGTGTTGATGCGGGATCCATTTGGTTGGATGAGAGTCTCGACGTCACGCATGAGAAAACCAACCTCGACGATGTACGCCGACGAGTGGGAATTGTTTTCCAGTCCTTCAACCTCTTCCCCCACATGTCGGTTCTCGACAATGTGACTCTTGGGCCGCGCAAGGTTCTCCACCGATCGCGAGACTTGGCGCGAGAGGCAGCATTGACCTTGCTCGACAGATTTGGGCTTGCGGACAAGGCCAACGGATATCCGGATCAGCTCTCTGGCGGCCAGCAGCAGCGCGTTGCGATCGTCCGGGCACTTGCGATGGAACCCGAGCTCATGCTGTTTGACGAGATCACCTCCGCGCTGGATCCGATGCTTGTGGGTGAGGTGCTGGACTCTGTTGCCGAACTTAAAGCGACCGGGATGACGATCGTGATGGCAACCCACGAGATGTCGTTCGCGCGTGAAGTGGCAGATCGTGTGTGCTTTCTGAGCGCTGGTCAGATCCTCGAACAGGGGACGGCTGAACAGGTGTTGACTGATCCGCAAGAGCGACTCACCCGCGACTTCCTCGCCCGGTTCCTTCGATAATCGGTCAGGTGGCCCTAACCTGAGGTTGTCGGCTGGGTGTGCCAGCCACTGTGTTGGAGGTTTCATGTCCAGTCCTGCAATGACTGCTGAGCAAAAGGGCGTCGTCTCTGCCATCTCCCGGCACTGGTGGGTGCTCCTATTCGTGGGGCTCGTTTCCCTGATCGTGGGAATTCTCATGGTTGCGTGGCCAGGGGTTGGCGCAGTTGTCGCTGCTGTCCTTCTCGCCATCTACCTGATCGTCAGTGGCCTGTTCTCGGTTGTCCGCGCCTTTGCGACCGGAATATCGGGCGATAAGCGCGCGCTCCTCATCATTGGTGGCGGCATCGGTATCTTCCTCGGCCTGTGGATGATTCGTCTTGGCCACAATCCCTCGGACCCCTCACTGGGTCGTGAGGAGCAGATTGCGGTTCTGGGCCTATTCCTGGGCATCTGGTTCATTTTCGCTGCGGTGTATCGGTTCTTCGGTGCAGCGGAGCTAAAGGAAGGCCGGGGCTGGGCGATCTTCTCCGGCGTTGTGTATCTGGCGGGTGGTGTCGTACTTATCTCCGTTCCGCTTGCGGCAGCCGCAGTGATCTGGGTTATTGGCATCTGGCTGATCGTTCTCGGCATCTTCGAGATCATTAATTCATTCATGGTTAAGGGCATGGCCAAGAAGCTTTCGGCCTAGTTCACTCTTATGCCCGCAGAGAACTCGCAGACCCTTGATCGGGGTCTGCGAGTTCTCTCATGTGTGGCCGACTCTGCCGACGGATTGACCGTTACCGAACTTGCCGCAGACCTCGGCGTGGGGCGCTCGGTGGTGCATCGTCTGGTTGTGACGCTGGTCCAACGCGGACTACTTCGTAAATCCACGGGATCTCGCTATGTGTGTGCCCCTACGCTCGCGGCTCTGGGTCGGGCAGCTACTCGTACAGTGCGCGCCGAAGTGACGCCGGCTCTCCGCCGGCTCTCCGATGGATCTGCAGCGCACTTCATCGCCTTCGACTCCGATGAGATCGCCCTACTCGCCTCCTCAGACACTCATCCGGAGCCGCGGATGGCTGCTGGCCCCGATTTGCTCGCTGCCGCGCGAAGGGCATGTGCCACCTCTGAGGATTCCGTCGTCGTCATTGAGGGAGGCCTCACTCATGTGGCAGCGCCGGTGAGAGGAGTAGCAGGGCTCGAAGGGGTCGTCTTGGTCCTTGGCGTCAGTGACCCTGAGACAGTTCTTCCAAAGATTTTACGTGCAGTTGACGAAATCTCTCGTGCGCTCGCGTAGCGCCGACTTCTCTCCTGACCCGCGGCGTGTGACCATAGACAGGTGTGGATTCGTCGAGCAGTGAGCGCTGTTGCTCTCGGGATCTTCGTGGGGGTCACCTTGGGAGGGCCCGCACTAAGTGCCAACGCGGTTGACGCCCCCGCTCCGCGCCCGTATGTGAGTGGTTGGCTCTATCAGTGGTCAATTCCGCCCGCAGACTTTGTGTCCGCGGAACACGCTGGAGCGACCCCTGAGGTCAATGTCTTCTGGTGGTTCTTTGATGGTGCCGATCGCCCGTTGTGCACCTTTGACCCTACTGACGGGTCGTGTTTGAGCGCCGTCTCCTCAAATAACACCCTTCGCGGAATTCGTGATTCTTTGCACCGTGGTGGGGTGAAGGTGTTCGGAACTATCACCGATATGAAGAAGAACCGGGCCGGCCAACTGAGCGCTTACATAGCGACGCCAGAGAATCGCGAAGCATATGCGCAAAAGATCACCGACTGGGCTGTGCAGGCTGGGGTCGACGGTGTGGATCTCGACTGGGAGAACTTTGCTTGGCGCG
>JBIHZU010000282.1:0-2513 GCA_044240285.1 Candidatus Nanopelagicales bacterium
GCGAGCGTACGAGCCCTTGCGAAGCAGTACCACGAATACGGACGCTGGCGCCGTGAAATTGCTCGTCGAGACCCGAGTACGGTGTCGTTGCGCTATCTCGCCCCACCAATCACCCTCGTCGGGGTCTCCGTGGGCACGCTCATCGGTCTGGTAGGACTCATCGTGGGACAGCCAGCCGTGATTGTCCTCGGATTCAGCGCGCCGGCGGTCTACGTCGTGGCTTCGCTCGTCGCCACCGCGCGAGCCACCCGAATAGAGCCATTCCCCGTGTGGCGACGACTGCCGATGGTGTTCGCGACAATGCATGCCTCGTGGGGCACTGGATTCCTTCGCGGGCCCGGCTAAGCGACCTCGCTAGGCTCTCCTCTGTGCGCATCTCGGTACTAGGAGCCGGCTATCTCGGCACAACTCACGCCGCGTGCATGGCCGACCTCGGCCATGACGTCGTCGCAGTGGATCTCAACGCCGAACGGATCGCGCTTCTCGCCTCAGGCTCCCTGCCGTTTTATGAGCCTGGGCTCGACGAGGTGCTCAGCCGTGCTCTTGCCAGCGGCCGACTTCACTTCACGACCGACATCGCTGAAGCGGCCGCATTCGCTGACGTGCACTTCGTCTGCGTCGGGACCCCGCAGCGCGAGGGCTCCTACGCAGCCGACATGTCGCAGATCTGGGGGTCGATCGAGTCTCTACTCGCCCACATCGACCGTCCGTGCCTAATCGTTGGGAAATCCACTGTGCCTGTCGGCACAGCGTCGGCGATCATGCAGCGGCTTGAAGGCACACCCGCCCGACTCGCATGGAACCCGGAGTTTTTGCAGGAAGGTCGTGCTGTCGCAGATACGGTGCGACCTGATCGACTCGTGATCGCCACCACTTCACGCGAAGACTCGAAGATCCTGCGTGAGATCTACGCTTCGCTCATCGAGGCAAAGGTGCCAGTCATCGAGACAGACTTCGCTACTGCCGAGCTTGTGAAGGTCTCGGCCAACGCATTTCTGGCCACAAAGATTTCCTTCATCAACGCTATGGCCGAAGTATGCGAAGCGAGCGGCGCAGATGTGTCGGCGCTAGCGGATGCCCTAGGCCATGACCCGCGGATCGGCTCGCTCTTTCTGCGCGCGGGACTCGGATTCGGCGGAGGGTGCCTGCCCAAGGACATCCGTGCATTCATGGCACGCGCTGAGGAATTAGGAGTAGACCAGGCAGTGTCGTTCTTGCGCGATGTCGAGGACATCAACTTGCGTCGCCGAGGTCGCACCGTAGACCTCACACGTGAGGTCTTAGGCGGCGAGCTCACCGGAGCACGAGTCGGCATCTGGGGTGCTGCATTCAAGCCCGACAGCGACGACGTACGAGACTCCCCGGCGCTCAACGTGGCACAGATGCTCCACGACGCGGGCGCCATTGTGAAGGTGCACGACCCCAGAGCGATCGCCAACGCACGAGCGAAGTGGCCGGAATTGGACTACGCGCAGACGGCAATGGAAGCTGCGAAGGGCAGTGATGTGTTGCTGCACCTGACTGAGTGGCGTGAATATCGTGCTCTACATCCACTCGATGTGCACAAGGTCGTGAGCAAGCCACAGTTGATTGACGCCCGGAATGCGCTTGATCCGCAATCATGGCGCGAGGCTGGCTGGACCTACCGCGCGCTCGGTCGGCCACACGCATGACGATCTCGCGCGATGATCTGTACGGCAGCACTGACTCAGTCAGGGCAATCCTCAAGGACGCCGCCCTATGGTTCATCGTCGGACTTGGCGAAAACCCCGATCGGCCCGCATATGGCGTCGCGAAGTTCTTGCAGAGCCGCGGTTGTCGTATCGTGCCCATTCACCCGATGGGACGTGACGTGCACGGCGAGAAGGGCTACCGAACTCTTGCCGACGCCGCAGCTGCAGAAGGTGTTCCTGACGTAGTCGACGTCTTCGTTAATTCAGACCGCGCTGGCGAGGTCGTGGATGCGGCCATCGCGATTGGCGCACCGACGATCTGGCTTCAGCTCCACGTGATCGACGAAGCTGCGGCTGAACGGGCCGTCATCGCAGGAGTGCGCATGGTCATGGACCAGTGCCCCGCTCAGGTCTGGGCCGCCCTCGGCCCGCACTAACCACAAGCCCACACACCACCAGGGCTATGGCAATGAGCGGGAAGTACGGCAGTACACCTGCTACCCAGCGAAACTCGATGAACGGATAGAGCCCGGATTCGGAAATCCCCAGGACGCTCGCTGCGGCCAGCAGAGCGGCTAGACCCACCACGGGGGCACTGAATCTCCATGGTGTGTGCGCGAGACGTGTGGCCATTGACCGTGACAGCAACTGTGCGGGCCCGGCAATGAACCACGACACGGCCACAACAACTACCAACGATCCACCATGTAGGAGCCACCACGTCAGACTCAGAGCTGGTGGCGCAATTCCCGCGAGCACCAAGACGGCAATCACGATGCTCGTCACGAGCATGTGCCAGATGTAAATGCCCATTGAGCGACTACCTGCGATTGCAACGGG
>JBIHZU010000283.1:0-2509 GCA_044240285.1 Candidatus Nanopelagicales bacterium
AATACGACTGACTCGTAGACCGCAACAACTTCGCGCCCCACCCGCTCCCAATCAAAATGTCTGGCTCGTTCGTAGCCAGCTGTCGACATCGACTTACGCGCGTCAGGGTCCTCGAGCAACGCACTTGTCACGGAGGCGAGCGCCTGCGGATCTCCGGTAGAGAACGTACGTCCGTAACGCCCTTCATCGAGTACACGTCGAAACGCCAGGAGGTCACTTGACACAACGGGCGCGCCGCTGGCCATCGCTTCCAGCAACACGATGCCGAACGACTCACCGCCAGTATTGGGAGCGATAAAGGCATCAATGGAATGAAGCATGCGCACCTTGTCGGCATCACTCACGCGGCCGAGAAAGATGAAATGATCGCGGAACTCCGCGGGGACGGCGCCGAGCGCCACTTCGGGATCGCCTGGCCCGGCGACGAGAACTCGCAGATCCGGGAACCGGGCTACGAGAGCCGGTACGGCCCGCGCTAGGACGTCGAATCCCTTTCGTGGCTCATCAAGACGTCCGAGGAATCCGAGCGTTCCTCCGGAGCGTGGATATCCGGGCAAGGTCGCAGGGTCCGCGAAATTGGCCACCGTCACGCCATTGGCTATCAACACAGCGTCTCCGCCGATGTGCGCGACCAGAGTCCGACGGGCTTCCTCGCTCACCGCTATCCGCGCGGATACCTTTTCCATCGAAATTTGCGCAAGATAAAAGACGGCCGACAGTGCTCGCGAGCGCGCCATCGACGAATGCCACGTGGCCACAATCGGGCCCTGTGCCACCCAACAGGCGAGCACCGAAAGACTTGGACTCAATGGTTCATGGACGTGAAGTACGTCGAAATCACCTTCTTGAATCCACTTGCGGACTCGACGCGTCGCCTTCCAGCCGAAGTTGAGTCGAGCAACCGACCCGTTATACGCAACGGCAACTGGACGACCGCCATCCACGACATAGTCAGGCAAAACGCCTTCGCCATCGAACGGGGCAAGGACACTCACCTCATGACCCTGACGAATCAGACTTTCGGAGAGATCCCGCATGTGCACGGCTACCCCGCCCGGGACATCCCAGCTGTACGGGCAGACGAGGCCGACTCTCATGGCGAAATCTTTCGTGGCGCGAGATCGGAGAGCCACAGCGGCTGCATCATGTGCCAATCTTCGGGGTGAGCTGCGATTCCGGTGGCAATGACATCAATGTATGCCTGAGACAGAGCCGCGACTTTATCGGCACGCGTTCCCGTTGCTGGTAATGGAATTGGAGCGTGAATCCGAATCACCAACTTCTCACCCTCGTAGTGCAGGGAAGCAGGGAGTAATGGTGAGCCGGATATCAGCGCGAGCACGGCAGGGCCCGGAGGAATCTTGGTAACTTCGCCGAAGAGTGTCACCTCAACACCGTTGTGACTCAAGTCGCGGTCAGCAAGCAAGGGCACGAAAGCATTCTCCTGCAATGCGCGCAATAAATCGCGCACGATCGCCGGCTCCCCAAGCGGCAGTACTTCAATGCCGAGTGCGTTGCGATAGGCGAGGAACTTCCGATACAGACTTTCGGGCTTTAATCGCTCCGCCACAGTAACGAGACGGCCATGCGTGAGGGCCAACCAAGCACCTCCATGATCCCAATTCCCACTATGTGCAAGTGGTAGGACGGCTCCCTTGCCTGCGGCTTTCGCCGCGATGAGATGTTCTTCGCCTTCGATCCGAACGGAATTCACGATACGTTCGTGGCCCCAACTGGGAAGACGAAACGCGTCACACCAGTATCGGAAATATGAACGCATACCCGCACGTGACAATTGACGGAGTTCGTCATAGCTCAATTCGGGACGCACTCGACGAAGATTGCGTTCAAGTTGCTGTACACCGGTCCCATGCTGGGCCCACGATCGATCCGCGATTCGCTGAAAGGTCGAATAGGCCGCGCGCTCTGGCATCCGATTGACTGCCTTCCAACCGAAACCAAAGCCCGCATCGGCCGCGGCCTGACGCCAATCAGCCACGTCGCTGCCACAGTTGTGCACGGACTACAACCATCCGTTGGATCACCGTGACGACGGACAACACAGCCAACACGATGAGAGCCACTTGCAAGATAAATGGAACGCCAAACCCTGCGACGAAAGCCGCGACAAGGGCGATGATCAGCCTCTCGGCTCGCTCCGCGATGCCAGTGTTGGCCGTCGCGCCTACAGCCTCAGCACGCGCCTTGGCGTAGGAGATCACCTGGCCCGCGACCAAGGTGGTCAAAGCGGCCGCAACGATCCATGGGGACTGCTGGCTGTAAAGCGTCCACAACAACAGCCCGCCGAAGACAGCGCCATCGGCTACTCGATCGAGTGTCGCGTCGAGGAAGTTCCCCCATGGTCCCGACGTGCCGGACATACGCGCCATCGTGCCATCGAGTAGGTCGCTGAAAATGAAGGCGGTGATGACCAGGGCCCCCACCACGAATTTGCCTTGGGGGAAGAACACCAATGCACCCACGCACGCCCCGACAGTGCCAAATACAG
>JBIHZU010000284.1:0-2503 GCA_044240285.1 Candidatus Nanopelagicales bacterium
CTGTTCGCCGCAATGGCCGCAATCGCCTACTGGTTCCCGAAGATGACCGGGCGTTACCTTGACAATCGCTGGGGGTCTATCGGTTTCTGGGTCGCGTTCGGAGGCTTCCAGCTCACATTCCTGTCAATGTTCGTGGCGGGCCTTCAGGGCATGCCACGACGGGTGTTGCAGTTCGACTCACTCTTCAATGTCTCGAACTGGATCTCCACAATCGGCGCTTACATCATTGGCATTGGCATGCTGGTCTTCCTCGCCGCGATTATCTTCTCGTGGAGATCGGGTGACATTTCACCTGCCAACCCATACGGTGCAAAGACCCTAGAAGCACAAATCCCCACTCCGGTCCCGCACGAGAACTTTGCGGTGCTTCCGGTAGTCACGTCAGATCCGTATGGCTACGGAGTGCCTGATCCCTATGAAACGGCTGATGACGCTGCACTGGCGGCTGGTGAAGGCGGAGACCCGACCAAGATGAAGGTGGGAGCACAATGAGCGCAGTCACCGACAACGAACTCTCACCAACCACGGGTGAGCCCGTCTCCATCGTTGCCAGCCGCAACAAAATGGGCATCTGGCTATGCATTCTCTCCTCGACGACCGGGTCCGTCGCTCTCCTTGTGGCCTACTCCTACTTGTGGTCACTTAACGTCAACAGCAGTTGGGCCCCACCGAACGATGCTTGGGCCACGCTATGGCCGTTCTGGGCCATTTGCGCCGGCGAAGTCGTCGCAGGAATCGCCATGCGTTGGGGTTGGAAAGGTATGCAAAAGGGCGACCGGAACCGCATGCTTGCCGGATCGCTGATCTGTGCGGTCGTGCTGCTCGTGGTCTTCGTGAGCCAGATTATCCAAATCGCAACCTTCCCCTTCGGGCCGACTGATGGTGCATATGCGTCCTGTACGTTCTGGTTCGCTTTCTCGAACGCTGGCTGGGTTGCTCTAACGATGTTCCTCGCGTTCGGAATCTTTAATCGCACCCTCGCCCGCCGACTCACCCCGGGGAACTCATCCCACGCAGGTCTTGTCGGCATGTGGGTGATCTGGATTTCGGGGGCCGCCCTACTCGGCGCAATTTTCACCACGACCATGCACGAAAGCCCCAACACCAACGCGCCAGACTTCGGTAACTTCCAGGAGCCATGACAGTCCTTAGGGCCGCCCGCAACCTGTGTTGGGGTCTACCGGTCTTAATTGTCCTGCTCTGGACTGCTGGGGTACTCGTTGCTCCGAACATCCCAGGCCTGCCGCAAGCCCCTGAGATCACCTGGATCGGTCTGCCGGTCGCCCGGTTTGTCCGTGACATCGCGGCCGCACTCACTGTCGGCGGAATCCTCATCGGTGGTCTGCTGGGGGTGCAACCCATTGGTCGGGTGCTCAAGTGGACTTCTGGCTGTGCCTTCATCTGGCTGTGCGCCCTGTTGGTGCAGATGGTGCTCACCTTGTCAGATCTCGTGGCCATCGATCCAGTGGCGATACTCACTCCCACCACACTGTGGTCGTTCCTGACTCAGGTGCAAGTCGGCCAGGTGTTTCTCGCGCAGGGCATTAGCGTACTACTTGTCACCTTGACGGCTTGGGCCGTCATCAATCGTCCGACCGCTTGGATTGTTGCGGCTTTTGCGATCGGTGCCGCTGCAGCTCCGGGCCTGAGCGGTCACGGTGGACTCACAGCAGGCCACGAATCAGCATCGATCAGCCTTGCGATCCACCTTGCGAGCGTCTCGGCATGGATAGGCGGTTTGGTCGTGGTGGTCGCGCTCCTACGCCTCGAGCCAGGTCGCGCCAAGGTGCTACTTCCGCGTTTCAGCACTCTCGCACTTATCTGCGTAATCGTCGTTGCGGAATCTGGCATGCTCAACGCTTCCATTCGCATCACGAGCCCGTCCAGTTTTGTCGATTCGACGTACGGTGCATTCCTCGTGGCCAAGGCCGTACTACTGGCCTGCCTTGTACTGCTGGGTTGGCAGCACCGCACTCGAGTCATCCCGGCAGTGCGCGATGGAGTACCCATCACTGGATCGATTCTGGCTCGTATCGCTGGATGGGAACTCGTGGCGATGGGAGTCGCGGTCGCAGTCTCGATAACGATGGCGAGAATTGGACCAGCCCCCGAGAATCTCCAAAGACACCTCGTCACTCCGTTGATGCTCGTACTCGTCGCTCTCGCGATCCCCATCGTCATTCGAGTCGCCCTTCCCCGTGAACCGCGCATGCCCCGGTGGCTGACTCAATATCCCGAGATTGCGGCTGTGCTCATGTTGATCGTCGGGGTTGAATTTGCCGGCGTGGGGCTGCCGCAATCACTACTGGGGCAAAACCTCGGTTCTATAGTCGGCTTCGTACTCCTTCTTGGAAGCGGTTGGCTCTTCATCGGCTCACTACGGAGCAATCGTGCGACAACTGCGATAGCGGTGGCCATGGTGGGGTGGCCACTCATGACTATTGCCATCACCCGCTTCGAGTCCGAACAGCTCGCTTCCCCGGCTCTCGCACCCATCATCTGT
>JBIHZU010000285.1:0-2501 GCA_044240285.1 Candidatus Nanopelagicales bacterium
AGCGCACATCACCAAGGCAGATGGCACGCGAGCCGAGGTGTTCCTCGACGCGGGTTTTGTGGTGACTGGTGAGAAAGAATGCGGACCTGATGACGGTCCGGGTCATGAGGGTCCACGCCAAGGTGGCCCAAGGTCCGAAGGGCACAGCCCGATGGGCGGTCCAGGTCATGAAGGCCCAGGTCATGAAGGCCCAGGTTATGAAGGGCCTAGGCATGAGGGACATGGTGGTCCCGGCGACATCGACGATGACGCCCCGGCTGCACCGAGTGATGCGGCGCCGAGCACGAGCACTCCCAGCGCCTAACGCTGACAGATTCGGTCCCCCATCGCGTGTGGTGGGGGACCGAACTTCGTAGGGGCCAAGGGCGCGTCCCATGGGCTCGCTCACGTGGTGCGATTTCACATATCGTGTTTCTCGTGAGCTTCGCGGATGGATTTCGACCAGAACCCGGTTCGGGCGGCGCCAGTGGCTGAGTCGATCGACGCGGCGACGTTCCGCGAGGTCATGGGACATTTCCCGACCGGTGTAGTCGTGATAACTGGAATCACACCAGATGGAGCGCCGCTGGGCATGACGGTTGGTTCCTTCACCTCGGTCTCCTTAGACCCTCCCCTGGTCGCGTTTCTGCCCGAGAAGAAGTCACGCTCCTGGGCCAACCTCCGAGCTAATGGCCCCCGGTTTAGCGTCAACGTGCTCGCGCACCATCAAGACGAGTTCAGTGCAAGTGTGGCGCTGCGCGAAACCGAGAAGTTCGCGGGTTTCGATTGGCGGCTCTCACCAACGGGCTTGCCCGTGGTTTCAGGTTGTGTCGCCTACATCGACTGTACGACGGAGCACATCGTCGAGGCCGGTGATCATCACATCGTGATCGGGCGTGTGGACCACCTAGCGGTGGAGGCTGGGGGCGACCCCCTCGTGTTCCATGCTGGTGCCTACGGCACTGTGCTTCGACATCTGTCAAAGTGACTAAGAGTCAAGATATGGGCGATATCACGGCATCGTGGCCCAAACATCCGATCATTTGTCAAGGAGCCACGACAGGGTTACCGGCCGGTAACTTACCCCTTGATTCCCTCGTGGCTCCATGTCATTTGTACCAACTTGGTCTCAGGGTGGGTCAAAGTACTTGACAATCTCCATACGTCCGACGAATGTCTACTTACCACCCGGCAAGCCGTCACTCCGGCGGCTGCACACTTCTGGAGGGTTCTCAATGACTGAAGCACGACCAAACGGGACCGAGTCCCGCCGTCGTCGCGGCATTTGGCTGACTGCAGCCGTCGCGGCATCTGCGGCCCTCGTTCTCGCTGCCTGTGGCAGCTCCGGCGGCAGCAGCAGCAGCACCTCGGCTGCTCCGGCCCCCACCACGAGCGCTGCTCCGACCACGAGCTCTGCTCCCGCACCCGTAGGCGATCCCGTCAAGGTGATGACCATTGCGGACATCAACTCACAGGGCTCCGTCTTCCCCATGATCCACTACACGGCGACAGCCGCTCAGGATTACATCAACAAGAACGGTGGCATTGGCACGCGTCCGATTCAGGTCATCAACTGTGATGCCCAGGGCACTGCTGAGGGCGTCGCCAACTGTACTCGTCAGGCTGTGCAGGAGAAGGTTGTGGCAGTCGTCGGTTCGTTCGACTTCTTCCCGGATGCCAGCATCGACATTCTCGAGCCCGCCGGCATCGCCTACTTCGGCGCATGCTGCATGCTCGGCACCAATGAGTTCCAGAGCAAGATCGCGTTCCCGCTCGGTTCACATCAGATGTACGGCGTGGGCTTCATCAAGAAGGCTCAGGAGATCGGCTGCAAGAAGGCGCATGCCGTCATCATCCAGGGTGCTGAGGGCTTCTTCGGAGTTCTTCAGGCTGCCGCCACCAACATCGGCTTCACCGCATTGGATCCGGAGTTCACGGTTCTTCCTGCGACCGCAACTGACTACGCACCGCAGGTAGCAGAATCGATCAAGGGCGGCACTGACTGCATCCTCGGCGTTGTGACTGAGACGTCGTGGCTTGCATTCATGCCAGCATGGAACGCTGCTGCTCCGCAGGGCGTAACCATCTTCGGACCGCAGGGCAACTTGGATAGCAAGGTGCTCGTCGGCAATGAGGCGACCCTCGAAGGCTCGATCATCGTGGGTGCATACCCCGATATCTCTTGCCCCGCGTGGGACAGCTACCGTCAGGCGCTCACTGACACTCAGGCACCTACGACCGAGGACTACAACAGCCTCGGTGGCTTGGGTACATGGACTGCCTACATGGCGTTCAAGCAGCTCGGTGACAAGGTGGGTGTCGGCATTGATGCCGCCACGTTCCTGAAGGCATCTCCGACTGCGATCATCAACCTGCCCGGAATGATCCCCGATGTGAACTTCGCGGAGGACTTCTCCGAGGCACTCGGTGGCGCATTCACCCGCATGTTCAACACCTCGGTCGTGTACTCCACGATCAAGGGTGGCGCAATTGAGCCACTTGGTGCTTGTGACGCGTTCGAC
>JBIHZU010000048.1:0-8862 GCA_044240285.1 Candidatus Nanopelagicales bacterium
AGAGCCCCGAGAACATGCGGCGACTCACCTGACCGTGCAACATGCTGACGCCATTCGCGCGCTGGGCGAGGCGGAGACCCATGACCGCCATGTTGAAGACGGAGTTGTCACCACCTTCGTAGTCCTCAGCGCCAAGGCTCAAGATGAAATCAACTGGAACACCTGGCACGGCGTTGTCGCCACCGAAGTAGTGCTCGATGAGCGCGCGCGGAAAACGATCGATGCCAGCGGGCACGGGCGTGTGCGTAGTGAACACAGTCCCTGCGCGCGCGACTTGCACCGCCTGCTCAAGAGTCAGACCTAAACCAATGAACTCACGGATCCGCTCAAGCCCAAGAAATCCGGCATGGCCTTCATTGGTATGGAACACCTCAGGAGCTGGATGCCCAGTGATCTCGCAGTAGGCCCGAATTGCGCGTACGCCACCAATTCCGAGCAGCATCTCCTGCTGAAGACGATGATCCGCGGCGCCTCCGTATAAGCGGTCAGTAACCTCGCGCTCCGCAGGACCATTGAGTTCGACCTCAGAATCCAGCAGCAGCAACGGCACGCGGCCCACCTGAGCGACCCAGATATGCGCGTGCAGAATGCGTCCGCCGGGGAGACCTACAGCCAGGATCGTCGCCTCACCATTGCGGTCCCGGAGCAAGGACACGGGCATACCGTCGGGATCAAGAACTGGGTAACGCTCCTCCTGCCAGCCTTCACGATTTAGCGACTGGCGGAAGTAGCCGGAGTGATAAAACAAGCCGACACCAATGACCGGAACGCCGAGATCACTCGCCGCCTTGAGATGGTCTCCCGCGAGGATGCCGAGGCCACCTGAGTATTGCGGGAGAGCAGCTGCAACGCCGAACTCCGGCGAGAAGTACCCAATTGCGCTTGGCGACGCCTCGCCCAGAGTCTGGCTCCAGCGAGCACCCGCTAGATAGTTGCG
The DNA here is from genome assembly GCA_044240285.1 of Candidatus Nanopelagicales bacterium. Classification (GTDB taxonomy): domain Bacteria; phylum Actinomycetota; class Actinomycetes; order S36-B12; family S36-B12; genus CAINMH01. The sequence continues at coordinate 938 of JBIHZU010000048.1, forward strand.
CAAGTCGTCTGCAGCAGCATCCAAGACATGCAAGAACTCCGCGTCGGATGCGAGCTCCTCAAGCCGCCCGGAATCTACCTCCCCGAGCAGACGTACTGGATCCCCGCCGACTTCGTGCCACAGCGACGGGCTAATCGCTTGGAATACATCCCGGGTTTCGGGATGCCAGCACCAGCGAAGATTGCCCGCGAGATCGTCGAGAGCAGACAGGCGCTCGGGTAGTACCGGGCGCACGGTAAAGCGCCGAATAGCTCTCATGGGGGCAACTTAGTAGGCCCGTGTTACTGCAATGTGACGGGTCATGTTTCCGATATCACTTCAATGAATTTCGGTGACAGGCCATAGCCCACTAGGCTGATCAATATGGCGCGTAAGAAGCCCGAGCCGATGCAGGTGGTAGCCGTCCCGCGCTTCCAGACGCAGGACCCATCACCCGTCGTCGAATGTGGTCAGCGCCCAGCCAAAGCTGTGGTCGGAGAACGCGTTCCTGTCGCCATCACCGCGTTCCGTGAGGGACACGAAGCCCTTGGGGTTGAGGTTGTTATTTTGCGCCCCGACGGTTCAGAGGCGGGACGCGCACGCATGACACCGGTCGGCATCGGGCTTGACCGGTGGCAGGGGGTCGTTCGCCCCGATACAGAAGGACTCTGGCACTACCGCATCGACACCTGGAGCGACGTCTGGGAAACCTGGCGACATCGCGCTGTGATCAAGATTCCGGCAGGTACAGACGTTGAACTCGAACTCGCTGAAGGCGCGCACATAGTCGCGTCACTAGGCAAGAGTCCCAGCACGCGCGCCGCGATTGCAGGGGCACGCGACAAGAAGTTGCCGCCCATGCGCAGACTTGCGCACCTGTTGGACAAAGATGTTCTCTCGGCCATGGAGTCCACGCCACTGCGTGCGCAACCATCCTCTTCGCCGCTGTATCCGCTCCGCGTGGAACGCCGACGAGCACTGTTTAGCAGTTGGTACGAGTTCTTCCCACGAAGCGAGGGTGATTTCCGCACGGCCGCGGAGCGCCTACCCGCGATCGCTGGCATGGGATTTGACGTGGTCTACCTTCCCCCGATCCATCCCATTGGGCGCACCTTTCGCAAGGGCGCTAACAACACTTTGCCTGCTGGTCCTGAGGATCCTGGTTGCCCATGGGCTATCGGATCATCCGAAGGTGGGCACGACGCCATCCATCCCAACCTCGGCACGATGGCAGACTTCGAAGCATTCGTGGCCCGAGCCAAGGGACTCAACCTAGAGATCGCCCTCGACCTTGCGCTTCAGGCAAGCCCCGACCATCCGTGGGTGTCGATGCATCCGGAGTGGTTTACGACCCGTGCAGATGGAACCATCGCATACGCAGAGAATCCGCCAAAGAAATATCAAGACATCTACCCGCTCAATTTTGATAACGATCCCAGCGGCCTCTACGCGGAAGTACTTCGCGTAGTACGCCTCTGGATGTCCAAAGGTGTGCGGATCTTCCGCGTCGACAACCCACATACCAAGCCGCTGTGGGTGTGGGGTCGACTCTTCAATGACATCCGAGCGACCGACCCCGATGTCATCTTCCTTGCCGAAGCGTTCACACGCCCGGCGATGATGCGCGCACTCGCAGAGGTCGGGTTCCAGCAGTCCTACACATACTTCACGTGGCGCAATGACCGAGCTGGACTGGAGGAATACCTCACCGAACTCTCGGGGCCAGCCGCGGCCTACATGCGCCCAAACTTTTTCGTGAATACGCCAGACATTCTTCCGGAATACCTACAGTTCGGTGGGCCAGCGGCCTTTGCGATACGGGCAGTTCTGGCAGCGACGTTGTCACCTACATGGGGCGTCTACTCCGGCTTCGAGTTGTTTGAATCTACAGCTGTGCGCCAAGGCAGCGAGGAATACCTCAACTCAGAGAAGTACCAACTACGACCTCGCAATTGGGACGCAGCAACGGCAGAAGGCCACAGTCTCGTGCCTCTCATCACGCGACTTAACGAGATTCGCCGTTCGCATCCTGCGCTGCAAGATCTGCGTAGTCTGCGCTTCCACGCCAGCGACAATGACGGGATCATTGCATTCTCCAAGCGAGACCGCGGTGACCTCATCCTTGTGGTGTGCTCTGTTGACCCCATGAGCACGCGTGAAGCCACTGTGCGCTGGAACATGGAAGACCTCGGTTTGCCATGGGATGCCACATTCGCTGCCCACGATCTCCTCAGTGGCAATGAGTGGACATGGGGTCGCGACACCTACGTGCGACTTGACCCGCAAAACGTGGCGCACATCATTCACGTTGCAGCTTCGGGCGCGTGATGGAGCAAAGCGATGAGAAAAACGTCGTCTGGACTACCGAATTAGACCGTCTCGTCGATGGCGCACACCACGATCCACATTCCATCCTCGGCGCCCACGAACGAGACGGCTCGATAACGATCCGGGTCCTACGACCCCTAGCTGATGGTGTTTCCGTCGTCGTTGACGGCGCGAACATCGCACTTGAGCACGAATACCGTGGAATCTGGGTGGTCACGCTACCCACACAGCACCTACCCGATTACCGCGTCGTAGCCAACTACAACGGCACCAATTACCTCGCCGATGACCCATATCGATTTCTTCCGAGCATTACCGAAATGGATCTTCATCTCATCGGCGAAGGTCGCCATGAGCAACTGTGGAAGGCGCTCGGAGCCCATGTCCGCACTTACGACTCCCCCAGCGGACCCATCAAGGGAGTCTCCTTCTGCGTCTGGGCGCCCAACGCACGAGGCATTCGAGTCATCGGGGATTTCAATCACTGGGATGGAACGGCTCACCCCATGCGGTCTCTTGGCAGCACGGGCGTCTGGGAACTGTTCATCCCTGACCTCGGCGATGGCACCTGCTACAAGTTTGCGGTTCTTGGCTGCGATGGAATGTGGTGCCAGAAGGCCGATCCCATGGCTTTCGCGACAGAAATGCCACCTGCGACCGGCTCCGTGGTCTACACGGCGAACTACGAGTGGAATGACGCAACGTGGATATCTGAGCGAGCCACGCGCGACATCTTGACCGCACCAATGACCACCTACGAAGTGCATCTCGGCTCATGGAGGCAGGGCCTGACCTACGTCGAAATGGCCGAGGAGCTCGCCGACTACGTAACTGAGCAAGGCTTCACCCACGTCGAGTTCATGCCGGTGAGCGCACACCCATTTGCCGGATCATGGGGCTATCAGGTCACGTCGTACTACGCGCCCACGCCGCGGTTCGGCACGCCCGACCAACTTCGCTACCTGATCGACCGCCTTCATCAAGCAAATATTGGGGTCATTGTCGACTGGGTGCCCGCCCATTTCCCCAAGGACCCATGGGCCCTGGCTAACTTCGACGGCGCAACGCTCTACGAGCATGCCGATCCGCAACGTGGCGAGCATCCGGACTGGGGCACCCTAGTTTTCGATTTTGGCCGCTGTGAGGTCCGCAACTTCCTCGTCGCCAATGCGATCTTCTGGCTTGAGGAGTTCCATGTCGACGGGTTACGCGTGGATGCAGTTGCATCAATGCTCTATCTCGATTATTCGCGCAAGGACGGCGAGTGGACGCCCAATGAGTTCGGTGGTCGCGAAAACCTCGATGCAGTCTCGTTCCTGCAAGACATGAATGCCACTGCTCACAAGCGACTGCCCGGCATAGTCACAATCGCCGAGGAATCCACGTCTTGGCCGGGCGTCACCCGGCCAACCAATCTAGGTGGCTTGGGATTTGGCCTGAAGTGGAATATGGGCTGGATGCACGACTCACTCGACTACCTAGCTCATGACCCAATCCATCGCCAGTTCCACCACAACGCGATGACTTTTTCGACGACGTACTCCTACAGCGAGAACTTTGTCCTTCCGCTGTCACATGACGAGGTTGTTCATGGCAAGGGATCCCTGCTGGGCCGCATGCCTGGTGACACTTGGCAGAAGACAGCCACGCTTCGAGCATTTCTGGGATTTATGTGGGCACACCCTGGCAAAAAGTTGCTCTTCATGGGCGGAGAATTTGCGCAATCTGCCGAGTGGAACGACAACCAGTCGCTTGACTGGTGGCTCACTCAATACCCCGAGCATGCCGGCATGCAGCGAGTCGTACGCGACATGAACGCGGCCTACCAGACCACACCGGCACTATGGCAACGCGACTACGATCCCCTCGGGTTTGAGTGGATTGACGCCAACGACTCAAGTGGCAATGTTTTCACGTGGCTGCGGTGGGACGACGAAGGCAGGCCGGTGGCTGTCGTGTGCAACATGGCCCCGGTCACACGCCTCGACTACCGCCTTGGACTGCCGTTCGCAGGTGTGTGGAGCGAAATTCTCAACACCGATGCCGAAGAATACGGCGGGTCCGGAGTCGGCAATCTCGGCGCGATCCATGCGCAAGAAGTCGAATGGCATGGCCGGCCGGCATCTGCTCGGATCGGCGTGCCTCCGCTGGCTACCGTGTGGTTTCGCTACGACGCGTGATCAGCGCATCGCAAGATTCAGCACGTCTATGGCAGTAAGTGCGACACCTAGGACAAGGGTCACGATTCCAAGAATGCACCCCGCCATGGGTACAGCTGTCTTAAGCGCATGCTTTCTGGTTCCATGCCAACCGACAGCCCCAAGGATGATGGCGAGGATTCCACATAGGACACCAACTGCGCCCGCAACGGCATACGGCCATTTCTGGAGCGGCCCGATGAGATCGACGACTTCGGGAAGAAGTACTACGAGAATGACCCAACATCCACCTAGCGTGAGCCCGCACACACCCAGCACGAATGACGCTTGACCGGTCGAACGGTATTGACTCGGTGCGGCGTGCCGGGTGGGAGAACCTTCACTCATCAGCGGACGGGCTGCACCGAAGCAAGATGAACTAGAAGTTCATCGGCAAACCGTGGAGCATCAAAGAAGTGCGGCTCATGCCCTGCGCCAGCGAAGACGACCAATCGACTATTGGGCAGCAACTCGTGTGCACGCTCACCGTGCGCGACAGGAATCAACGGGTCGCGATCACCCCAAATGATGAGAACGCGACGGTCGCCAAGAATGGACAACTTGTCGATGGCAGACAGAATTTGGCCCTTGGTGCTGATCACGCCACGAAGAGTGCTGAGGAACGCTGCTCTGCGTTGCGGATGAGCAAGCTTTCCGATTGTCTCTAGGGTCTCCGGCGTCAAGGAATGATCGCGCACTCCGACACGAGTGAGAGTGCGTCCAATCCACGACATCGTCATCATGGTGGGTCGATTGAAGGCAGTCGCAACAAACAGACCTGCACCCGGCAGAGTCGCCAACTTCAGACCTGCATTCATGCCTTCGCCCAGTCCACCGCTGGACACCAACACCAAGGTCTCGGCTCGCTCGGGGAACTGGTAGACGAACTGCATCGCGATGCCGCCCCCGAGGGAATGCCCAACCAGATGGACAGTATCGATGGCCAACAGGTCTAGGAGATCGCGAAGGGTATTGGCATGGGCACCGAGACTGAAATCACCTGGGTCGAGGCTCGACTCTCCATGCCCCTGAAGATCGACCGCGAGCACGCCATGGCCCACCTCCCCCAGACGCTCGGGAATGGACGTCCATGTGGACATAGACGAACCAATGCCGTGGATGAGGAGAATCGGCGAACCAATACCGGGGGTATAGCGATATGCGACTTCTCGCCCGTGAACAACGGCGATGTCGACATCACCCAACATGAGGGCCTCCTCCCCGGCGAGCACAACCGGCCACCACAACCACAGTAAGTCATCAGCGGGCTCCATGGCGCGCAGGAGGGCCCATGGCGGGCTTTCCCCCTGCAACCCGTCCTGACATCATGTCGCCGTGAGCGAGGACGAGACAGCCCAGTGGGGCCCCAGCGAAGATCGCAGCCGCGCCAGCGCGATGTTGGCATACCAGGAGTGGGTCTCCCGCAGTCGTGGCATCAACGTGGATTCATACTCGAATCTGTGGCAGTGGTCGATCGACAATATCGAGGATTTCTGGTTCTCAATCTGGGAATACTTCAATCTCGAATCCCCCACGCCGATAACGAGCATCCTTTCGTCCCAAGAGATGCCCGGCGCCCAATGGTTCGACGGCGCGACAATCAACTTTGCACAACGTGCGCTTGCGCATGATCTCGACTCACCTGCGCTCATCGCACACAGTGAGGACGCTGCACCAATCGAGTTCACCTGGAAGGAACTACGTGGTCAGGTTGGTGCGGTACAGAGACTACTGAAACACCATGGCGTTAAGTCGGGTGATCGAGTGGTGGGTTACTTGCCCAGCAACGTGGCAAGTGTTGTGGGTTTACTTGCCTGTGCATCAATCGGCGCAGTCTGGGCGTCTTGTGCACCGGAATACTCAGCGCAAGGCGCCGCGGATCGCTTCGCTCAACTCGAACCTGTCGTTCTGCTTGCAAGTACCAACTACCGCTACGGTGGCAAACTGCACGATCGGACCGCACAGGTAGATGAGTTGGAGCGTGACTTGCCCACTCTGCTCGCAGCATTGCGGATTGATGGAGGTGCCTTTGATCTAGAGCCATGTGAGCCCGAGTTCGAGGCAGTCCCCTTCGGACACCCGCTGTGGGTCCTCTTCTCCTCCGGCACAACCGGGCGCCCCAAGGGCATGGTGCACAGCCATGGTGGAGCCCTCCTCGAAATGCTGAAACACCTTCGTCTGCATGCGGATATGGGCGAAAGTTCACGCTTCTTCTGGTTTGCGACGACGACGTGGATCGTGTGGAACATTCAGGTCGCAGGACTTCTGGTGGGGTCCACGATCGTGGTCTACGACGGCAGCCCGACCTACCCAGATGCCGGTGCACTCTTTCGGATTGCGGAACGCTCTCGGGTAACTTTCCTTGGTGTAAGTCCTGGCTACTTGCTGGGAGTGATGCATGCAGGTATTGATCCAGGTCATGACTTCGATCTTCACGAACTCGTCACTATTGGTAGCACCGGTGCGCCCCTACCCCCACTTTGCTACCACTGGGTTTACGACGCTCTCCCCCACGTCTGGCTCACGTCTATAACCGGTGGCACTGACGTCGCCTCAGCATTTGCCGGTGGCGTCGTGACCCTTCCGGTTCGTGCGGGAGAGATTCAGGCGCCCTTTCTCGGTGTCGCGCTCGCTGCATGGAATAGTGAAGGTCGCCCGGTCATTGAGGAGGTAGGCGAGCTCGTAGTAACCAAGCCGATGCCATCGATGCCGATTTACTTCTGGAGCGATCCCGATGGATCGCGATATCGCAGTGCCTACTTCGATACCTACCCCGGTGTGTGGCGTCACGGTGACTGGATGACAGTCACTCCACGAGGTTCAGTGATCATCCACGGGCGATCTGATGCCACCATTAACCGTCAGGGTGTGCGGATGGGATCGGCAGAGATTTACGAGGTTGTCGAAGGCGTACCCGAGGTGAGCGAGTCACTTGTTCTCGGGATCGAATCCGACAATGGCGGCTACTGGATGCCGCTGTTTGTGGTGCTAAATGAGGGACGACAACTCGACGAGGACTTCATCCACACCATAAAGATGGCCTTGAGAAGTCAGATGTCTCCACGCCACGTGCCTGACGACATCATTCAGGTGCCGAAGCTTCCGCATACTCATACGGGCAAACGGATGGAAATCCCCATTAAGCGAATTCTCCAAGGCACTCCGGTAGACCAGGCGGCCAATCGGGCCGCCGTCGACGACGCCACGGCTTTGGACTGGTTTGAGCAGTTCGCCAGACGAAATGGGGCAGAAAAGTAGGGATTACCCCCCCTCAACCAGCCATGCTCTGGAAGAGTCGAAAGGCTTGTCTCTGTCACCGTGTCGAGGTACGAGGAGGTTCTCGTGGAGGGGCGTTCGCTGCTGATCGTCGAAGACGACGCTCTGCTGCGCGAACTCGTCGCTGGTGCCCTTGAAACCCGT